>JAHWJO010000460.1 GCA_019348365.1 Armatimonadota bacterium
CCAATTTAACTCCTTTCCCCTTACTCGTCAATACCTTGTTGACGCACTACTAGCCTGTGCAACGTTTCACGGTGTATCATTAGGGGGGAGGGCCGGGTCCTTCCCCTGGAGCGTCCTTGTGTCGGGAGCAAAGGTGGACCGATTGGAACCGTCTGACGACGAACTGATGAGTCGATGCCGCATGGGAGACTGCCGGGCGATGGACACGCTCGTCTCCCGCTATCACCGCCGGGTGTACCATTTTGCGTTTCAGATGCTGCGACAGAGGGAAACGGCGGAAGATGTCGCGCAGGAAACGTTTCTCCGGGCGTACCGGAACGCGGGCCGCTACCGGGCCGGGGGCCGCTTCTCCAACTGGCTGTTCGCCATCGCCGCGAACCTCTGCCGCACCGAGCTGCGGCGGCGGTCCCGCCACCCGGAGACGGCCTTTGACGAGTTGGGCGAGATGGAATCCGCCGTCTCCGTCGAAGGCTCGGCGATGCGCCGCCTCGAATCCAGCGAGATCCGCAAGGCGCTGGACCGCCTCACCCCGGATCATCGGATGGCGCTGGTGTTGTTCTATTTTGAAGGCATGAGCCAGCAGGACATCTCGCAGGTGTGCGGGTGCTCGCTGGGGACGGTCAAATCGCGGCTGCATTACGCTCTGGCACGGCTGCGCGGACTCCTCCCGGCGACTCTCCGGCCCGAACACGAGGCCGTCCTGCATGGGGGAGGGCACTGAGGATGGACTGCCGCATCGTTTTAAACCTCCTCCCTGACTACGTAGCCGGACGCTACGTGCCGGACCGGGACCGCATCGCGGGCCACCTCAGCCGGTGTGAGGCCTGCGACGGATCCCGCCGGGAACTGGAAGCGGTGTTCGCGCTGCTGGCGGAAGTGACGGAACCGCCCGAGTCGCTCTACGGCGAGGCGAACACCCGACTGGCCTTGCAATCGGAATTCGGGCCGGGGCCGCTCCGGGCGGAAGCCGAAGACCGCTGCCGGGAAGATGCCCGCTTCCGGGTGTGCGCGTCGGCATCCGCCTGCGGGATGATGGCGTTCACCGGCGGCGCCGCCTACATCTGGAAGACGCCGGGGGTCGGCGCGCAGATGATGGAATGGGCGGACGGGGGATTCTCACAACTGATGCATGCCGGGTCGCTCTGGCCCGTCGCGGCGCTCTTCTTTCTGATGAGCCTCATGGGGGGCACGGCGGCGCTGCTTCCGGCACTCATCTCCAATGATCGCTCCGCCGCCTCGAGTCGACGAGCGAGGCGGGAGGTTTAGATGGGACTGTTCGGTCCGTTGATGGTCTTGGCGGGGGTCGCCGCCGCCTTTTTTCTCGGCCAGGCTCTGCAGCACCGGGGCCACTCCTACCTGGGCGAAATGGAGCGGCTGATCCCCGCCGATGTACAGTCCACGGTCAAAGCCATTGTCATTGCGTTGGGATCACTGGTTCTTCTCTTCTTAATCTCCGTCATTTTCAGTGAAGGACCCGAAGCTTTCGTGCCGTTCTTCTTCATTTCGCTGTGGCTATTGACCACCACCTGGGTGTACCTCGATGCAAAAGAGCGCGGCGGGCGGGCCAAAGCCTGGGCCATGTTGACCTTCTTCACGTTCGTGTTCGGGCTGTGCGGCTACCTGATCACCCGCCCGGAGAAACCCCGCGCCTGCCCGCGCTGCGCGTATAAGCTGCGGGATGAATTCGTCGTCTGCCCCTACTGCGGCCCTCAGGCCGGCCTTTCCTGCGTTCACTGCCAGGCCGTGCTGGAACCCACCTGGCGGTACTGCCCCTATTGCCAGGCCGGCGTCGTGCCCCACGATGCTTCCCCCTCGCCGGACCTGTTTTCTACCTCCCAACCGGATTCTTATGCATCCCCCAGGGGAGAGCCGCCCACTCCCCCGCCGTCGTCCTCCTCTCCCCCCGTCGCCTCGGTGTAGAAGCGGGGGAGCGTACCGGCCCACATGAAGAGATAAAGAAGGAGCAGATCATCCGTCTGCTCCTTTTCTTTGTACCAACTTGCGGTGAACGCCGCCTTGTCAGAACGCAGGGACCGGATTCGCGAATCGATACCGTCATGCCGCCTATCCCTCAAAAGGGACCGCCCAGACCGGCTCGTTACCGTAATACAGGAATTAGAGGCAACCCGGCCCCCCCGATATGGTATCAATGAAAGGGATACCATGACAGGTCTGCCGCCTGTGCCGGGGCGCAACTCCACCCGAACGGCTTCCCCTGAGTAGCAGCTTAAAATTCTCCTTCACTCGTCATCCCACTTACTTCGTAAAACGTTTAAAGATCCTTCATTCAATCCATGAGATTCTTCTATTCCCTATTATTAATCCTGAGCATCGCCATCGGTTTCAGTGGAGTCGCGGAAGCGATCTCGCTCTTTCCGCCGAGGCCGACCTTCCCCCTGATTCCGCGCGGCTCTTCCGGAGGAAGGCCGACCCTCGCGCCGGGACGCGTCCTCGTTCAGATGAAGCCCGGATACAGCCCGGACCGCCTCCTGAATGAAACCGCCCTTGCCCGCCTGGACCGGATTCCCCAGCTCGGTGTGGAGGTGCTGGAGGTCCCGGAAGGGCAGGAAGAGACCCTCGCGGCGGCTCTGAGTCGCCGTCCCGACGTGCTCTACGCGGAAATCGACCGGATGAGCCACGTCTCGCTGGTCCCAAACGATCCCTACTATTCCGGATACCTGTGGCACCTCCCGAAAATCCAGGCGCCGAAAGCCTGGGACTACACCACGGGGGATTCCAGCGTCATCATCGCCGTTCTGGATACCGGCGTCGATACCAACCATCCGGAATTGAAAGCCAAGCTTCTGACCGGCTACAACGCCTTCACGAAGACCAGCGATAGCATGGACGACCAGGGGCACGGGACTTACGTCTCCGGCCTCGCGACGGCGACCTCGAACAACGGGGTTGGGGTCACCGGGGTGAGCTGGGGCGCGAGAGTGCTGCCGGTGAAGGTGATGGATTCCAGCGGGTCCGGTCCCAACAGCACCATCGCCGCCGGTATTACATGGGCGGCGGATAATGGGGCCAAAATCATCAATCTGAGCCTGGGAGGGGAGGGGTACTCCCAGACGATGCACAACGCCGTCAAGTACGCGTCCCGGAAAGGCATCCTTCTGCTGGCGGCCATGGGCAACGCATACAAGGAGGGCAACCCCGTCGAGTACCCCGCCGCTTACCCCGAAGTCATGGCGGTCGGCGCGGTGAACTACATGGACGCGCGGGCCGGCTATTCCAACACCGGCAGCCACATCTCGGTGGCCGCGCCGGGCGGCGAGATCCTGAGCAACACGGACACCGATCCCCGGAACGCCCTCTGGAGCACCTACCTCACCAGCAAGGGGGGCTACGGGGGAGCGGACGGCACCTCCGGCGCGACTCCGGTGGTGGCCGGCCTGGCCGCGCTGCTCTGGTCGAAAGCGCCGACGTACACCGCCACCGAGATGCGCCAGTTGATCGAGCGGACGGCGGTGGACCTGGGACCCGCAGGGAAAGATAACGAGTACGGGTACGGCCGGATCGACGCCGGCGCGGCCATGGTATGGATCGGCGGCACGCTTCCCGATTCGATCCCGCCGCGTGCGTCCCTCACCGCTCCGACAGCCGGTGCGCTCGTCTCCGGCACCGTCACCATCACCGGGACCGTCACCGATGACAAAGCCCTCAAGTCGTTCCAGGTGCAGTTCGGGAGCGGTTCCAGCCCGACCGCCTGGACGAACATCGGCGCGGCGCAGACCCAGCCGGTCACACTGGGCACCCTGGCGAGCTGGAACACCACGGGCCTTTTGGACGGGAGCTACACGATTCGGGTCACGGCGGTGGATGTGGCGGGCAACAGCGCCATCTCACTCCCGACGACCGTGACGGTCAACAACAGCCAAGCGACTCTGACGGTGAAGACCAGCGTCACGGCGGCGAAAACGGGAGAGTACGTCGGGCTCTCCGTTCAGTCGAGCCAACCCTTACTCTCGACTCCCCGGCTCACCGTCTCGGGGGGATGCGTCGCTGCGGCGACGATCCCGCTCTACGCGAGGGGGGGCGGGTGGGTGGGGGCGTACATTCCTGCGTCCGGGACGAGCGTCTGCAGCGGGTCGGTCACTGCGACCGGAGCGGACGCTCTGAACGGGGGTGGGCGGGCGGGAGCGGCGACCCGCCACGTGGGTCGCGCCCC
>JAHWJO010000063.1 GCA_019348365.1 Armatimonadota bacterium
GGCCCGCCGGGGACCTCCGGGATCGGGAGGGGGGGCACGGGGAACTGGTGCTCCACGCCGATGTCTAATCGTTGACGCGAGGTGACGAGGCAAGTGAGCGCGGGCGTGCGCGTCAGCAGCTTCATCAGTACGGGTGTCCCCGCCTCGATCAGGTGCTCGAAGTTGTCCAGAACGAGCAGCGACGGCCCGCGCGAAAGCCGCTCGATGATCGCATCCAGCGGGTCGCCTTCGGGAGTAAGCATGAGCTGCATCGCGCGCGCCAGGGCATCCGCAACGGCGACGGTCTCGGACGTTTCGGGCAATTCGGAGAGGGAGACGAACCAGACCGTGCCGCCATACGCATCGGCGAGTCGGTGCGCCGCCTCCAGGGCCAGCCGGGTCTTGCCGGTCCCGCCGGGTCCGGTGAGGGTGAAGAGGCGGGTCTCGCCGGGCTGAAGGAGGCGCTCCAATTGCGCCAGCTCTCCCTCCCGACCGATGAACCGGGTGAGTTGCTGGGGCAGACGCGCCGCAGGCGGTTCTGGCTTGGGAGGCGGCGCAGCCGGTTCAGGCGCGGCCCCGGTATTTTCAGCATGCCCGGTGATTTCAGAAGCGGCATCGGGGAGAGACGCCGGAGGGGGAACCGGAGATGCCGCCTCCGCCGGGGGCGTTGAGGAAGGAGAGGCGGCGGGTCGCCGGTCCTGAGCTTCCCCCCTCTCCTTCAACAATCGGTCGTAGAGCGCCTGGGTCCGCTCCGACGGCGGGGACCCCAGATTCTGGCGCAGCACCCGCTCCAGCTCACGGTACTGCCGGGTCATGGCGGAGTACTGGCCGGTGGCGGCGTACAGCCGCAGCAGATCGGCATGGGCCTCTTCGATCAGAGGATCGACCGCCACGATCCGCTGGGCGTAATCCAGGGCGCGGGAGAAATCGCCGGAGCGCTCCAGCTCGGAGACGAGCTCGCGAAGGAGCTCGACGTAGAGGGACTGATAACGCTCCCGTTCCCGCAGGGTCCAGTCTTCGTAAAATCCGGGAAGCAGGTGACCCCGGTACTGTTCGGCGGCGTGGATGAGCGAGGCGATTCGCTCCGCCGGGTCGGCGGCGTTCGCCGCGGTTTTCGAGGCGCGTTCCAGCGTGAGAAGATCGGTCGTGACGGCTTCCGGGTTGAGCTGTACGTGGAGGCGGTCGGCCATGAGGATGCGGCCTTCCGGCGTCCCCGGCGGCTCCAACTGCTTTCGCAGGGAGGCGAGCGCGGTACGCAGGCTGGTGCGGCCCGCGTCCAGATCGGCGTCCGGCCAGAGCAGGTCGACGAGCTCCTCGCGCGCGTGCTGGCGATGGAGGTAAGTGGCGAGGTAAGCCAGAAGAACGGCGGTCTTCTGAGTCCGGAACCGGGCGACCACCTCGTCATCGGAACGGACGGCGAGGCCGCCTAAAAGCTCAATGGTCAGGGGAGATTTCATGGGAGGCTGTCGGAGGGAGCGCCACGGGTGAAGTGCGGCGTCTGCTCTTCTCTACTTTTATATCATTTTCAGGGCGTTTTAGTAACGGGTTTATTTCGCGATGAGGGGCTGGAATTAAAACGGGAGCGTTGCCTCCTCGTAGATGCGCGCCGGATCGAGATCGACGCCATCAAACGGCGGTACAGGCTTTTCGATTCCGTTCGCGCGGTTCCTGCGGCGAGTGCAGCGAGCGCCAAACGCTAGAAAGCGGGTTTCAGACACGAAACCCGCCGGCCGCTTTCATAGTTCTTTGTTTCCGGTTCGATCAATTCAACCGGTCGAAGTGGATTTTCATCCATCCGAAGAAGAGCACCAGTCCCCCGATCATGATGGCCCCGAAGTACTGGGCGAACATCCAGAGCATTTCCGAGTCGGGCCGCTGGTGGGCATCGTTGGGACCCTTGCTCGTGTCCATCATGATCCGCACGCCCTCCGACGTGCCGTGCGTCACCCGCTGCACGACCTGCTGCATCACCTGGGCCGCCTCCTGCCGTCGGCTGGCGCTGCCGAATTGCCCGATCCCGATGAACAACAAAAGAATACCGAGGAAAAGCATCATCATCCCCGCCGGGGTCCTCAGGCCGCGTTTCGGGGCGGGGGCTTTCGGCTCCGCCAGCTCGCCGGTCATCAGGTTGGTGTCGCACTCGGGGCAGATGTACTCCTTCCCGTTCAGCCACGCGCGGCACTGGGCGCAGCGGAACTCCTGCTGGCCGTCCGAAATCGCTTGGTACGTGATGTGCCCGTGAAGGATCGGCATGAGATTCTGGCGGCAGCCGGGGCAGGCCGGCGTCTCCGCGCCGTGCTGGATCGGTTGCTCGCACTTGGGGCAGAAGAATGCGAAATCGCCGGGTTTGGGGGCGGTGGCTTCGGGAGTCCAGTTGATGATCTCCTCCCTGGGAGTTTCTTTGACCTCTCCCCCGCGCGCCTTCCCAAAGGCCGCCAGCTTGCGGGACTCTTCTTTCTGACCCGCGCGACGGCACAGCTCCGACCAGGCCATGTACGCCTCCGGACGGTCGGGGGTCTCCTGGATGCAGCGCCGAAAATAGGCGGATGCCTCCGCTCGCTCTCCCAGTTCCGCCAGGGCGCGCCCGACGGCCACCTGTACCTCGTACCGCTGGTCCATCTCCTCTTCGGCCTGGCGGAGGTAGTGGAGGGCCTCGGAAGGGTTCCCCTCGTCCAGCAGGCGGAGCCCCAAACGGTAATAATCTTCAGCGGTCAAAGACATAAGGGGATCTCCAATGATCCATATTTCTGTGCACAGGCGTAAAACGGCCCTGTTTATCTCCCGGTGATGCAGGGAACGTCCCTAAAGGGAGCCCCTATATATGAGAAGAACCCATGGCCGGTTCGGTTCCCCGACGGCCGATCAACAGGTTTAACATCTCTTTCATTCCGCCCATAATAAAAGATGCTCCCCTTTTAGACATGATGAAAAGGCAGTTTTTGCGAAGAGAAGCTCCTTGAGACGAGGATAGTTTATTTTACCGTTTCAGTGGCAAGGAGGCTGTCCATGAACCCAACGGTCTTACCCGAAATTGACGAGCGGGACATCCAGGATGAGAGCACCGATCAGGAATGGATGCGGAAGGTGGTGCTCCACAATTGCGATTGCCACACCTATGAACAGGTGATCCGCGCGTTGATGAAGACGCTCCCCCTCTCCTTCGAGGCCGCCCGCGACTACGCGACGCTCGTGGACATGACGGGGGCCGCCGTGGTCTACGAAGGCGATCTGGAGAAGTGCGAGATGATCGCGAACAACATTGTGGCGTGGGCCGGGCTGGGCAGCAAAACGGGCCTGCCGCTCCAGGTCACGGTGGAAGAGTAACCACCCCTTCAGTTTTGAGTGATGAGTTTTGAGTTTTGAATTAAACCCCCTTCTAGGCCATCGTCCTACTTCGGAGCCGGGGTGCAGTTGATACAAAACTCAAAACTTCTCCCTCAAAATTGCGGCTAAAAGCCGCGCAATCCGGGCCATGTAATCGTAGTCCAGGCGGTCCGGCGTGTCCCGCTCGGTGTGGTTGTGCGGATCGTCCTCGTCGTCCGGCTGGATGAGCAGCAGCGTCGGGATGCGGGCGCGGAGGAACGGCATATGGTCGCTGCCGTACGGCTTGTAAGTCCGGACCGTCTCCAGCCCGGCGGAGGCGGACTTTTCCTCCACCCGGTTCATCAGCTTTCCGCTCCGGCCCCTGTACCCCTCCAGCTTGAGCGTCGGCTCCGGACGGGTGTTCAGGCCGACCTGATCCAGCACCCAGACCTCCCGGAGCGCCTTCCGCTCGCGGCGGAACATCGCGCCGACGTACGCCTCGCTGCCAAAAAGCCCGACCTCTTCCGCCCCGAACAGAACGAACCGTATCCTGCCTGTAAAGCCCGCTGCGCTGCACGCCCGCGCCGTTTCCAGCACCAGGGCGCACCCGCTCGCGTTGTCGTCCGCGCCGGGGGCGGGGCCGCCCTGCATGGCATCCGGCGCGATGCTGTCGAGGTGGGCCGCCACGAGGATCTCCGGCAGGGAGGGCTCCTCGCTCCCTTCAATTCGGGGGAGCTGCTCCGCGATCAGATTGCAGCAGGTTCTCGGTGCCACCGTGCCCACCTCGAACGGCTGGCGGCGGGTGGCGTACCCCCATCCGTGGAACTGCCTCTCGGCGTACTCTATTGCCTCCAGGAAACCGGGGGCGCTCCAGTAGCGGGAGCCGAACCCGGCGAACGCTTCCACATGCGCCCGCAGCCGTTCCGCCATCGACAGAAGCTGCTCTGCCATCAACTGAAGCTCCTCGCTCATCCCTGCGCCTCCGCTTCCGGCAGCAGCACGATCTTCCCGAAGCTCTCCCGGCTCTCCATCAGCCGGTGGGCCTCCCCCGCCTCTCCGAGTGGAAACCGATGCCCGATGATCGGGCGGATCGTTCCCGCCTCCAGCAGTTCTTTCAGCTCATCGAAGCAAGCTTGGTAAAGACCCGGCTTCGACCCGAGCGCGCTCATGTGGAACCCGAGCGCTCCCCGCGTGTTGAACAGCAAGCTGCTCGTTTTCACCTCGTTGGGGGTGCGGCTGTTGATCCCGACCGTGATGATCCGGCCCAGCGGCGCGAGGAGCCGGTAACTCTTCTCGAACACCTCCCCGCCGATGGATTCGAGGACGAGGTCCACCCCGCGCCCCTCCGTCGCCTCGGTGACGCGCTCGGCGAAGTCATTTGTCCGGTAGTTGATGAGCACGTCGGCCCCGAGTTCCCGCACCCGCTCCAGCTTCTCGTCCGTCCCCGCCGTGGCGATCACACTCGCGCCCCACGCCCTGGCGAGCTGGACCGCCGCCGTGCCCACACCGCCCCCCGCCGCGTGGATCAGCACGGTCTCGCCCGGCTGGAGGTGTCCCTGCAATTTCAGGCAGCCGTACGCCGTGAGGAAGACGATCCCGAACGCCGCCCCCTCCTCGAACGAAAGCGAGTCCGGAAGCGGGAACGTGGTCCCGGCGTTTACGATGGCCTTCTCCGCGTAGCCCCCGTGCTGCGGCGACCGCAGGAGGCCGATGACGCGGTCCCCCGGCCTGAACTCCTCCACCCCCTCCCCCACCGACTCCACCGTGCCGCACACCTCGAAGCCGGGGACGAACGGCGGCTCCGGGCTGCCGGGGTAGAGGCCCAGGCGCATCGCGATGTCGGCGTAATTGACCCCCGCCGCTTGCACCCGCACCAACGCCTGCCCCGCGCCGGGTTCGGGATCGGGCACGTCCCGCAGGCGGAGGGTGTCCGGCCCGCCGCGCGCTTCGCAGCGTACCGCTTTCATCGCTGTACCCCTTTTGAAACCACAGATGAACACAGATACACACAGATACACACAGATGAAGCTGTATGGAACCGCAGATGAACGCAGATACATGCGGATAACCCCCTCTCACCCGATCACCCCCTCAGGGGTTCAAGGGGTTCTCTGCGTCTCCGCGTCTATGCGGTGAAGAAATCACCCCTGGGCCTTGCGGATGCACTCCCGCATGTACTCCAGGCTCCTCTTCAGCGCGGCATCCTTGTCGTCGCCGCTGATGCCGCACTCGTAGGCCATGTAGCCCGTGAACCCGATGTCACGGAGCGCCTTGCAGCCCGCCACGTAATCGATGTCGCCGGTGCCGGGCTCCTAGCGGGTGTTGTCGGCGAGGTGGACGTGCTTGATGTACTTCCCGTTTTCGCGGATCGCTTCCGGCGTGTTCGTCTCCTCGATGTGCATGTGGAAGAAATCGGCAATGATCGCGACGTTCGGGTGCTCGCTGCGCTTGCAGATCTCCGCGCCGTCGGCCTGCCGCCGCAGAAGGTGCTGCTCGTAGCGGTTGAGCGGCTCCAGCATCAGGAGGGTATTCGCGGCTTGCGCGGCGTCGCCCAGTTCCTTGCAAAGCTCCACGAGCAGCCGCTTCTCCAGCGAGATCGCGTTCTCCAGCGGGGAGAGGTCGGGGATGCGCGGCCCGCCGAAGATCGGCGGCACGATCTGCCCCGCCATCCCCAGTTCCCCCGCCAGCGCGAGGTACGCCTTGCACTCGTCCATGCTCTTTTTGCGCTTGGCCGGGTCGGTGTCGAGGAAATCGAAGCTGGCGTTGCCGCAGATGCTGACGGCGGGCACGGGGGAGTTCTCGAAGTCGCGCTTCGCCTGGTCGAGGTCGTCGGGGCGGTAGTTCCACGCGCTGATCTCGATGCCTTCGACGCCGTTATCGGCGGCCCACTTCTGCTTCTCCGACACGGATGCGCCGGGGATCAAGCCGAGCTGCAATGCGAGTTTCATGGGGTCTCCTTTACAAGAGCGGAATGAGAGGGCAAATCCAGCCGTTCTCCATTCCGTTGTATCTCCCGGCTCTCCTGCCTGAAGTGAATGTAAAATGCTGAGTTATCCTTCATAAGGTGCTTGAGAAGCAGAATTTCAGCTATCCCTATTTTGCAGGTAGAAGTCATGGAGGTAGACTTTTGAATGAGTATCTCAGTGACCTTCCACAATCGGAATAAAATGAGGTTGGATCTATGCATGAAGGATCAGGGCGTGTCATTGGAGGGAAACTTCGGCAAGCGGATGGAAGGGAGGATGAAAGTCAAGAAAATAGAATTGTTAGCCATCTTCTCCGCGACCATCTCATTAAAGTAGCTCAACGTGAAGGCGGTTGGGTCCAACTCTATGTAGATCCGGCCACTGGTTTATACTGGGAGTTATCTTATCCGTACGGTGAGATGCATGGTGGAGGCCCCCGATGCTAAAGCAAATTACATCGGAAGTGGTGAAGGAGCTTTACGGTTATGAAACATCAAATGGTGATACAGAGTAAGTGACGTAATACAAATCATGCCATATAGCTTTAAGAGAAAATGAATCCGCGTTGATCCGCGGTTTCCGCGTAGCAAGCGCAGCGAAGCTCCGCGTCCTATTCACCCCCTGACCCTCAGCAGAAGGGGTTCAACTCTTGTTCAAGCCGATAGAAGCGAACAGCGCCAGCACGAGGAAAATCCCGGCGGTGTAGTAGGAGGCCGGGCCGGAGAGGTTCCAGTAGGTCCATCCGGTCAGCAGCGGGCCGATCACCCGCGCCAGGCTCGCCATGCTCTGGTTCGCGCCGAGCACCATCCCCTGCTCCGCCGCGCCGCTCCGCCGCGAGATCAGCCCGTTCAGCGACGGGATGATCGACCCCTGACCGAACGCCATGAACGCCAGCACCCCGTACAGCATCGCAAAGGAAGTGACCTGCGGGAAGAGATAGTAGCTCGTCGTCAGCGCGACCAGCCCCACCACCGTCACCCGCACCTCGCCCCACTTCTTCACCATCCGTCCGATGATCCCGCCCTGGAAGATAGCCACGATCAGCCCCAGGTAGATGAAATAGTACGCGATCTGCTGCGGGGTCATCCCCCACTGGAGTTGGGGGTCGCTCATGAAGAGGGGGAACGCCGCCTGCGTCATCGACGCGGCGATCTGGGAGAAGAAGAAGACGAGGATCGGCAGGGCGATCTCCCGCCGCTGCGCGATGCGCGCGAGGTTCTGCCACGAGCTGACGCGCTCGCCGGTGTGGCTCCCCCGGTCCTTGAGCGATTCGGGGAGGATGAGGAAGATCGCCACGGTGTTCACGCCCGCCAGCAGCGCCGCGCCGAACGCCGGGGCCGCATCGCCGTAGGGCAGCAGCAGCGCCGCCACCGCCGGGCCGAGGATGAACCCCAGCCCGAACGCCGCCCCGATGATCCCCATCCCCTTCGCCCGGTTCTCCGCCGTCGTCACGTCCGCGATGTACGCCTGCGCCGCCGAGATGTTCGCGCCGGAGATGCCGTCCAGAATCCGGGAGACGAACAGCAGCGGCAGCGAGTGGACGAGGAGGGCGTACCCCATCAGCAGGAACGCCAGGCAGCTCCCGAACACGCTCGTCAGCAGCACCGGCTTCCGCCCCACCCGGTCGCTCAGCCGCCCCAGGATCGGCACGAAAATGAACTGCATGGCGGAATAGGAGGCCAGCAGCAGCCCCACCGTCATCTCGTTGTCGCCCGTCAGCTCCCGCGCGAAGATGGGCAGCACCGGGAAGATGATGCCGAACCCGACGAGATCGAGGAAGACGGTGAGAAAGATCAACAGGAGGGGCGAGGAGAGCGGCTCCCCTCCCCCGGCCCGACGACGCATGAGTGCATCCTTCCGGAAGGCGGTGGCGGCAAGGTGGTGACGTGATGCCCGCATTACGTTTTACAGATAACACGAGATTATGAAGAAAGCCCCGCCTCCGCCGCAACGGAACCGTTCAGCTTCAGCATCTCACCCTTCATGCTATAATCTCAGGACCTGCGCAAAACCTGTCGCCATGTGTCCTTCTGAGCGGACCCGCCTGTCTTTTATCTCCTTCAGGACAGAATATCTATCACGATTGTCCTGCTGAGCCTCGTGCCTGCCATTCTGAACTCTCCTGTTATTCTGAGCGAAGCGAAGAATCTGCGTTTCCTCCATAGATACGAGATTGGCACATGGGCCGTATCTACCATTACCTGCCGGTGACGTGCGCGTATTGCCGGCGGGACTGGAGCGCCAACCGTGAATCGTTCATTGAAATGGGGACTTCTCGCCGGGGCCGCCTACGCTTACTGTTCGCTACGTCCCGCGCGCGTGAAGGTCTCCTCCTCTATGCCCGGCGACCCCGATGAGCTCCTCCGTCTCGTGGCGCAGGTCGAGCGAGAGCCGGAGCTGATTCCTTTCGTGATCCACGTTCAGGTGGAAGGCCGCGAAGACGAAGAGGTGCAGTATCGCGTCGATGTCGGCGTGGCCGGGATCCCCGGCTGGGCGCGCTTCCGGAAGCGCATCCGGCCCGAAGAGGGGTATGCGGAGTGGACGACGCTGGATGGGGTCCTCGAATTCGACCAGCGGGGCCGGATCGTCTGTGACCCGGTTCCGGGCCGACCCGATCGGTTCATCACAACGGTCACCGCCGAGACCCGCTTCCGCCTCCCTCTGCTGGGGTCGGTTCTCGCCCATGCCAGCCGCCCGTTCCTCACCTACACTTTCTCGGCCTGGCTTCAAAACCTCGAAGCCGCACTTGACGGAACGGAGCCCGAATGGGCGAATCCCCCACAATAAACGCCGGATGCCCCGGGCGGGAGCTAAAACGGGAGGAACAACCTCCCCGGATTGGGTATCTATAAGAGTAAGGGCGCGGGTTCGGCCTCCCAACCCTCTCGCTGGAAGGCGAAAAGGCGTAAAAAGCGATGGGACGCGCCGGAAAGAACGTATTCAACCCTACGAGGGTGAATACGCGATTCCGCCTTGATCCATGGTTTGCCATAATAGTTTTAATCTTCGTTGTTGGAATCGTTTATCGGACCATTTTATGGATCTTATTTCGGGATCCCAGCCGTTCCGAGCGGTCACGCTCCGGCTGAAAGGAGATCGAGCGGGATGAAAATGAAAAGTTGGGTCGTTATGACCACAGCAGTAGCGATTGTCGCGACGGGAACCTCCACGGCGGCGCTGGCGCCCGAGCGGGGCCTGGCCGGGATTCCTATCGGGGCCAAGGGAGTCGTCGCCCTCCGGAAGTTCGGCAACCCCGGCATCGTGACGCCGGGCCTGGACGACCGCACCGGCTTCACCACGACCGAAGCCGCCCCCACCGGCAACCCGTACGCACCGGGTCCCGGCGGCCTCCCTCCCGGAGCCTCGGAGTACTCGCGGGGTTCTGTCCCTCCGGGCGCATCGGGTTATCGGCCCAGCCCGTCTTCGGGTTATCCGGGCAGCAGCGGCTACCCCGGCAGCAGCGGGTATCCGGGAGCGGGCTCGCTGCCTCCTGCCGGGGCGGAATCCGTGGCGGCCGGATCGGGCGATGCCGCCGACAGCACCGGGCTGGTGACCTGGACCTACAACAGGCTGAAGGGCGGTCCCGTCCTGAAATTCCGGCTCGATGAGGACGGCACCATCGTGGAAACGGTGGCGACCGGTCTCCGGCCTTCGCCGCTGGCCCGCACCGCGCGCGGCATCAACCTGGGCGATTCCTACGGCAAGGTGCTCCGCGTCTACGGCTTCCCTGAAGAATCCACGACCCAGGGGAACGTCATGACGATCAAGTACAACAAGGGGAGCCGGAGTATCGGTTTCCGATTCTATCGCCTCCGCGTGGCGGGCATCGCCATCGCTCAGAAAAAGAGGGCGACCAACGCCGTACTGTAACCGTCGATGAGTCGGAAGTCAGAGAGTCGAGAGTCTTCGCGATTCTGCCGAAGATAAGAAGGAGTCGGAATCTCCGACTCCTCGACTCGCGACTCACCGACTGATAGGCCGAGGTTACAATGGCATCCTCAAGCGATGCGGTCCAGGAGATCAAGCAGCGCCTCGATCTTCTGGAAGTCATCTCCGATTACGTGAAACTGAGGCCGGCGGGCAGGAGCCACGTCGGCCTCTGTCCGTTCCACTCCGAAAAGACGGGCTCCTTCAACGTCACCCCCGATAAAGGGATCTGGTACTGCTTCGGTTGCCAGGAGGGCGGCGACGTCTTCAAGTTCCTCCAGAAGATCGAGAACCTCTCCTTCCCCGAAGCCCTGGAACGCCTCGCGAAACGCGCGGGTGTGACGCTTCCGGAGCATCCGTCCGGCCCCTCCACCTCCGAGCGGGACCGGCTCCGCGCTCTCCACGAGCTCGCCTGCCGGTTTTACGAACGCACCCTCTCCCAGACCCCCGCCGCCCTCCAGTATCTCGAACGGCGCGGCATCGCCCCGGAAACCGCGAAAGCGTTCCGACTCGGCTTCGCCCCCGACTCCTGGGAGTCTCTCCGCACCCTTTTGCGCCGGGAGCGCGCCTCCGACGACGACCTCCTCAATGCCGGGCTCCTCCGGCGCAAGGCGGGCGAGACGCGCGGCGGCTACGACGCCTTCCGCGACCGCCTCCTCTTTCCCATCTGCGACGGCGAGGGGAGGGTCATCGCCTTCGGCGGGCGCATCCTGGAAGACCGCGAGGGCCAGCCCAAGTACATCAACTCCCCGGAGACCCCGATCTTCTCCAAGAAGCGCGTCCTGTACGCGTACCACCGGGCGCTTCCCGCCATCAAAGAGCGCCGCGAAGCCCTTGTGATGGAGGGGTACATGGACGTGATCGCCGCGCATGAGAACGGCTTCCCCTACGCCGTCGCACCCCTCGGCACGGCCCTCACCCCGGAGCACCTGCAGCTCCTCAAGCGGCACTGCGACCGGGCGCTCCTCGTCTTCGATGCGGACGGCGCGGGGATGCGGGCGGCGCTGCGAAGCCTCGCCCTGTTCGAGCAGGCGGAGATGGAGGCGCGGGTGGTCGTCCTCCCGCAGGGGGAAGACCCCGACAGCCTCCTCCGCAAGCGCGGCCCGGCCCCCTTCGCCCAGGCGCTGGAGGAAGCCCGGCCCCTCCTCGATTACCGGATGGAATCGATTCTGAGTCAACATGACGTGCGTAGCGACGAAGGTTTTGCCCGTGCGATGCGGGAGATTGCGCCGTTCCTCTCTCAAGTCCCTTCCAATAATTCATGGATTCACCGCCTCGCCGAGATCCGCAGCGCCGGAGCCCCGGAGCGGGTCGCCTTCTGGGAAGAGGACGTTCGGCGCCGGGTTCGCGGCGCCCGCTCCGCAGCCCCATCGGATTCGGCCCCGTTTGGCGCCGCCGGTACCGCTCCGTTTGGCGCTGCCGGGGAAAAGGGAAATAACAACCCGGAAGCCCCGACGGTCAGCACGGCCGTCCTGAACCTCTTCAAGAAAGAGGAGATGATTCTTCGGGGCTGCATGGAGGATCGCGAGACGGCGGCGGAATTGCTTGCTCATGTCCCCCCGGACCGGTATCTTCGTTCTGAGACGCGGGAACTTGCTACACTGATTCTCACCCGTCTTGCAGCGGAGGGGACCGAGGAGGAGTGGAATCCCGGCGCGGAGGCCCTCGAATCCGAGACGCTGGGGACGCTGGTGGCCCGCCTCGCCGCCGACCCCACCCCGATCCCCGACCGCGAGGCGTTGATCAAAATCGGGAATGAATTGTCGCTCCATCGCGAGAAGAAACAAGTGAAGGACCTCACGGAAGGAAGAGAACCGTCCGTTGATGAATTAGAAAAAATAAAGCAGATCTATCAGAAGAAGCAGACCGGCTGGAATTGAGGGGAGCGGATCAGGACCTCCCTCCCAACGCCGAGCATCTTCTTCTTGCTATCAGGCGGTCAGGATCAACGGTGCGGATGGAGGACGCCAATCCAAAATCCAACATCCCAAATCCAAAATCGCAGGAGTGAGGGCCGCAGTGTCGTCGCAAGATTTGAGAGAGAACGCTGATTTCCGTAAGCTCCTCGACGAGGGGAAGGAAAAAGGCGTCCTGACTTACGAGCAGGTCAGCGAGGCCCTGGCCCAGAACGAGGACCTCGAAGCGGACCAGATGGAGGACATGTTACAGGTCCTCCACGACGAGGGGATCGAGGTTGTGGACAAAGGCCGCGCCCCGGCGGCGGCCCGCCGCGCCGAACCCGGCATGTCGGACGAGGAAGTCGCTGTTGCGGAAGGCCCCATCGACGATTCCGTGCGGATGTGGCTCCGCGAGATCGGACGCACCCCCCTGCTCCGCTTCGAGGACGAGGTCAAGCTCGCCAAGCGCATCGAAGCGGGTGAAAAAGCCAAAGCCCGAATCCGCGACCTGGAGGACTCCAACTCCACCGCTGAACGCGACCGCATGAACCGGATCGTGGACATCGCCCACCGCGCCAAGGAAACCCTCATCCGCGCGAACCTCCGCCTCGTCGTCTCCATCGCCAAGAAGTACTCCGGGCGCGGCATGGCCTTCCCCGACCTCATCCAGGAAGGCAACATCGGGCTCATCCGCGCCGTCGAGAAATTCGATTACCGCAAGGGCTACAAATTCTCCACCTACGCCACCTGGTGGATCCGGCAGGCCATCACCCGCGCCATCGCCGACCACAGCCGGACGATTCGCGTCCCCGTCCACATGGTCGAGACCATGAACCGCCTCATGAAGATCTCGAACCAGCTCCAGCAGGACCTGGGCCGCGAGCCGACGCTTGAAGAGCTGGCGAAAGAGATGAACATGACGGTGGACCGCGTGATGGAGATCAGCCGGGTCGCGCCGGAGCCCCTCAGCCTCGAAACCCCCATCGGCGAAGAGGACGACAGCCATCTCGCCGACTTCATCCAGGATCAGGAAGCCGTCTCCCCCGACGAAGCCGCCAGCAACCTCCTCCTGCGGGAGCAGATCGC
>JAHWJO010000461.1 GCA_019348365.1 Armatimonadota bacterium
TATCGATACCTCTTGATAACCCCTCTCTCTATCCTTTCTATACACCCTCTAAGGAGCGTAACGATTTGGGAGGTATCGAAGCGGAATGGGTCTCCCCTTCCCACCCGTGGACCACAGAGTCATTACAGGGTCCGGCCCCTAGCGATTGAAATGTTGGGGGCGTGTGCCCGGCGATTGAAATCGCCAGGCACACGTAACGAAATGACCCTGCGGGCGATCTCTCGCCGGGTTTACGGATGAAGGCAGGAATGGTATGATGGAGATGTCCCACACCATCATATTTAGGTACCTAACTAGTTGTCAAGGTCGTTCCGTTTAATTCTTCGATGAAATTTCTTCCGATCATCGGTTTCCGCATCTTCAACAAGAAGTGCGGGCAGCTCCTCGACCAGCGCCTCGCCCCGCTGGGCCTCAACACGACCAAGGCGCGGATCCTCGCCGCCCTGAAGCACCAGGACGGCCGCACGGCCACGGACCTGCTGCCCGTCGCGTCGGTGGAGCCCGCGAGCATGACCCTGCTGCTGCAAGGGCTGGAGCGCGAAGGGCGGATCGAGCGCCGCCCCCACCCCACCGATAAGCGCGCCTCCCTGCTCTTCCTGACGGAGGAGGGACATCAGGCGCAACAGCAGGCATGGGCGGTCCTGGAGGAGACGAACCGGGACATCTTCGATATCCTCACGGACGAGGAGCGCCAGGAGCTTCAGCAAGTGATGACCCGCCTCACGGAGCGGATGGAGAGCCTGGGCGTGAAGTGCGCTCGCAGCAAGACCGATTGAGCAGGATGGAGCAAAGCCGATCCGCCGCGCGACTCTTTGAATGATTCGTATCCGATTCCGCAAGGCGTAACGGATGAATGAACGGCCTCGTCTCTCCGGTATGACGCGGTCCTCCTTCGGAAAGTTGCCCTCTCCCATGCAAGAGGCGATTCTCTCGGCGGCTTTTCCGGATCAGGCCTTACCAGAACATACCGCGCTCCTGCAACGGCTCGAACCGCCCTTCGTATGACGAACGGCGCGAGTCCCCCTTCGATCCGATGCGCGGAAGCGACTCCGCGCGGTCGAAGGCGAGCCGGGCGCCCCTCGATGCGTGGGGCCGGTGCGGGATTCGCAAAAAAGAGGGGGAATGACGCGTCAGGGCCGCGAATAGAAGAAGCGTGAACTACGCGCGCTTTCTCCTTCGATTTCAGAGCCTTTTCGGGCTGATTGCGGTCTTCCTCCTCTCCGCTGCGCTGTCGCCGACCCGCGACGGGCGCAACGTCTTTCTGGAGCCGCAGAACCTCCTCAATATCATCCGCTTCGCGTCCGAGAACGGGATCATCGCCATCGGCATGACCATGGTGATCCTGACGGGCAGCATCGACCTGTCGGTGGGGGCGACGCTGGCGCTGTGCGCCGTGGGGTCGGCGGCGTGCCTCATGCGGTACGACATGGGCGTCGGCATGACCCTCCTCCTCATGCTCGGCCTGGGGGCGGTGGTGGGGATGGTGAACGGTCAGGTGACGACCCGGCTGCGGGTCCCGTCGTTCATCACCACGCTCGCGATGCTCTCCGTGATGCGGGGGGCCGCCTCCCTCTGGTCGGGGGGATACGCCATTCCCATCGCCTACGGCACGGGGAGAGAAGACGCGCCGCCGCTGTTCAAGTCGCTGTTCGCCGGGGAGGTCGGGGTGGCGGGCCTGGCGATCCCCGCGCCTCTGTTCTACTTCCTGGGGATCGGCCTCCTTGCGATGCTGCTCCTCCGCCGGACGACCCTGGGCCGGAACATCTACGCCGTGGGCGGGAACGAGACCGCCGCGCGCCTCTCCGGGGTGCCGGTGCATCGGGTCAAAGTCCTCGTATTCGTCGCGTCCGGGCTCCTCGCCGGGCTGGCGGCGCTGCTGCACGTCGCGCTGGTGAACCAGGGGAGCCACATCGACGGCGCGGGCTACGAGCTGAACGCCATCGCCGCCGTCGTCATCGGGGGCACGAGCCTCTCCGGCGGCGAGGGGGGAGTCCTGGGCACGATGGCCGGGGCGGTCATGCTCTCCATCCTCGATAACATCTTAGGATTGAGGAACATCCCCTCGGAGTACCAATTCATCCTGAAAGGAGTCATCATCATCTTAGCGGTCGTCGTGCAGCGCAAACATGATCTGAAGGAGATCAAATGAGAACCCTTATAAACAGGCCATGGAGAACCGTCCTGGCGGCGGGGAGCGTCGCGTTCTCCCTCCTCGCGGGCTGCGCCCCGAACGAGACTCCCCCGCCGGAGACCACCACCCCGGCGACAAAGGCGGAAGGGACAGGAACGGCGGGGGAAACCTACCTCGTCGGGATGTCCCAGGCGAACAAAGGGGAGCCGTGGCGGCAGGCGATGAACGACCAGATCGCGGCGGCGGCGGCGAAGCACCCCAACATGAAGGTCGTCTTCGCGGATGCGGCCCAGAACAACGCCAAGCAGGTCGCGGACGTGGAGAATTTCCTCCAGCAGGGGATCGACCTCCTCATCATTTCGCCGAACGAGGCCGCGCCCCTCACCGATGTGGTCGCGAAGGCGCACGACAAGGGGATCCCCGTCATCGTCCTCGACCGGAAGGTGAACGGGGAGAAGTACGCGATGTGGATCGGGGCGGACAACCAGAAGATCGGCGAGCTGGCCGGGAACCGGGTCGCCACATGGTGCAGGGAGCAGAACCTCAACCCCTGCAACGTGCTGGAGATCCGGGGGCTGGAAGGCTCCACCCCGGCAAAAGAGCGCGGCGACGGCTTCCGCGAGGGGATCAAGACGAACCCCGCCGTGAAGATCGTCGCGAGCCAGAACGCGGACTGGCTGCGGGAGAAGGCGATCTCCGTCTCCCAGACGATGCTCCAGGCCCATCCGGGGGCGCACGTCATTTACGCCCACAACGATCCCATGGCGGAAGCCGCCCTCATCTCGGCGCAGAACGCGAAGAAGGACCTCAATAAGCTCCTCGTCGTCGGGATCGACGGGCTGCCGACGCCGGACGGCGGCATCCGGTCGGTGATGGAGGACCGGATCGACGTGACATACGTCTACCCGACGGGCGGCGCGGAGGCGGTGGACTGGGCCTCCCGCATCCTGGAGAAGAAGGAGACCCCGCCGAAAGCCGTCGTGCTGGAGACCCAGGAGGTCAACAAGGCCAACGCCGCCGAGGTCTACAAGAAATATGGCGGAAAGTAGCGCCGTAGCGTCGGGTTCGGTCATTTTCGCATTGAAAACTGGGTAGTGGATCAGGACGGCAGGATGTTTTCGGTGGGCGGGAGGGGGTGACCTCTCCCCCAGCCCCTCCCCGTGTCGGGGAGGGGAGCCGAATCCGTTCATGGATCGGTGGATTCTCAGTTGAACCGTCCTCCCAAACTGAACCCCTACCGAAAACTGAACATAGAATGGCGCCAAACAGGCCAGGATAAGTCGGGTGTCGGCGAAGGCCGACACTGGGCCGAACGCAGGGAGGCCACCCAGCGGAGGAGTTCACTCCCACCGCTGACACCCAGGGGCGCATTTCCTTTCCCAACGAGTTTGATTTAAACGGCCCGGCGATGGACCGCCGGGCGGATCGGGGGCAACATTGAATTTCCATCCATCCATCTCTCGAATTCTTCTGGCCGGTCTCCTCATGCTCGGCGGGGCCGCATCCCTCCATGCGGCGGACGCGCGGGATTACGGCACCCTCGGGCAGCTCATGCTGCCGCGCGAGGGGAAGATCGCCCATTATTCCAGTTACGAGCGCAACGGCGGCAACGCCGACTTCCGGCGCGTCAATCCGGGCGAGACGCTCACCCTCGTCGATCATAAGGGCGCGGGGGCGGTCCGGCGCTGGTGGATCACCATCGCGCCGTTCAACCGCCGCGAGCTCCAGCGGCAGACCATCGTGCGCTGCTACTGGGACGGCGAATCCACGCCCTCCGTCGAGGTCCCCGTCGCCGACTTCTTCGGGATGGGATTCGGCGAGTACCACCCCTACATCTCCTTGCCCCTGAACATGACGAGCGGGGGATACAACAGCTACTGGGCCATGCCGTTCCGGCGGTCGGCCCGGATCACCGTGGAGAACACGTCCAAAGTCCCGATTGACGCCTTTTATTTCAACGTGGACATCGAGACGCGGGACCGTGCGCCGCGAGACACGCTCTATTTCCACGCGCAGTTCCG
>JAHWJO010000462.1 GCA_019348365.1 Armatimonadota bacterium
TTCTCCTGGCCGAAGGGTGAAACTCGCGCTGGCGGGTTTCATGCCGTCAGTCCCACGATTTGAATCGCCGTGAAACAACTAAAATGATTCATCAGGACGGCGTGTAGCTTCTGAGTATTCAAATACCTCGCGTGTCAGCGCGGCGGATCTTAAGGGGAAGGCTCTTTGTCCGCTGTTACGGCATTGCCGACGTTGTTCCCGCTCGAAGCCGATCCCCGATTGCCCGCCGCATCCGTTGCGATCACCATGACGGAGTGATAACCGTTCGGCAGCCCCGTAGTATTCCATTCCATGCTGTAGGGCGCGGTCGTGTCCGTACCAATTAACTCGCCATTGACATAAAACTCCACCTGGGTCACGCCGGTGTCGTCCCAGGCATCCGCCGTGATCGTCACTGTCCCGGAGACCGTCGATGCCCACTGCGGACCCGTGATCCCGACGCCGGGCGGGGTCGTGTCAGGCGTGATATTCTGGACTGTGTTCCCACTGGATGAAGAGGTCCGGTTCCCCGCTGCGTCTGAGGCAGTAACCGTCAACGAATGATAACCGTTCGGCAGGACCGTGGTGTCCCAATCCATGCTGTAGGGCGCAGTCGTGTCCGTACCGATCAACTCGCCATTGACATGAAACTCCACCTGGGTCACGCCGGTGTCGTCCCAGGCTTCTGCCATGACGGTAACGGCGCCGGTTACGGTGGTGGCCCAGAGCGGGGCCATGATCCCGACGCCGGGCGGGCTGGTGTCGGGCGTGATATTCTGTACCCTGTTCCCGCTGGAGGAGGAAGACCGATTCCCCGCCGCGTCAGACGCCACGACGGTCAGAGTGTAATAGCCGTTCGGCTGGAGCGCGGTGTCCCAGCTTGCGCTGTAAGGAGCGATGGTGTCGGAGCCGATCAACTCGCCATTCGCGTAGAACTCCACGGTGGTCACCCCCACGTTGTCCGAAGCGTCCGCCGTGATCGTTACCGTGCCGGATACCGTCGTCGACCACTGGGGAGCCGTGATCCGGATCGACGGCGAGAGGGTATCGAGCGGGGAGGCAGAGGCGACATTGCTATAGCCGGAGGGACTCCAGCGATGATAGGCGCGTACCCGGAAAGAATAGAGGGTGTCGGGGCGCAGTTCCGATACCGTGAAGTGCGCCGTGCTGGCAGCAGTAACACCTGCCTGAGCCCAGTTCAGTCCATCCGCCGACCCTTCGATCTCAAAACCCAACTCGTCCGTAGAGTTGTCCGTCCAGGCCAGGTGGACCTGATCGTTTGCTGCGGGAGTGGCGGTCAGGCCGGTGGGTGCAGCGGGAGCGGGAGGAGGCATGATGACCTGGCTCAGGTCCAGCCGTCCGCCCGTCACAGTCCGATTCACCAGCGAGTCGGTCGGGAGGGTGGAATTCAAAAGCGCCTCCCGGATTTCGGCAGCCGTCGCGCCCGAATGGGTGGATGCGAACAGGGCCGCCGCCCCGGTGACATGGGGCGCTGCCATCGAGGTGCCGCTGTAGGTCCCGTAGGCGTTAGACGGCAGCGTGGAGGTGATGCCCACGCCGGGAGCCCCCAGTTCGACGGTCTGCCTGCCGTAATTCGAAAAAGAAGCGAGCGCGCCGTTGGCATCGATGGCAGCAACGGAGACGACGGCATCGTAGGTCGCTGCGGCCTCGGTCGTCGTGCCCTGCAATGTCGAATAGCTGCCGGGGTAGTCGGGGATCGTGTCGTTATCATCCCCAATGCGGTCCTCGTCGCCGTTACCCGCCGCCACGATGAACAGGATCTCCGCTTTCGCGGCGCGGAGGATGGCGTCATGAAGGGCCTGTGAGTAGTCGCCCCCGCCCCAGGAATTATTCAACGCCACGATGTTGAGCCCATGGCGCGCTTTCAGGTCCGTGAAATAATCGATGGCTTTAATGGCATCGAGGGTGGTGCCCCCGTCCACCCCGAGGAACTTGGCGGAGATCAGGGTGACGTCCCAGTTCACCCCGACGACTCCGACCCCATTGCCCCCCACCGCCCCGATCGTGCCCGCGACATGGGTTCCGTGATCATCCTGGCCCGTATCGTAGACGGTGTTGTCGGAATTGTAGAAGTCCCATCCGTGGCGGTCGTCCATATATCCGTTGCCATCGTCGTCCGGATTCCCGTCGCCGTTTGCGTCGCCGATGGGATCGAAGGGGTTCGTCCAGACGTTCGCCTGGAGGTCGGGGTGGGTCACCTGCATCCCTTCGTCGATGACTCCCACGTACACTTCTTTCGACCCGGTATGACCGGCGGCCCATGCCTCTCCCGCCTGGCTGCCGTAGGCGTTCCTCAAGCCGACTTCCGTCGCATCCCCGTACAGGCCCCAGAGATAGCCCCGCGTGTAACCGGGGTCGTTCGAGGCGGCCCGGTGCTTGAGGATCCAGTTCGGCTCCACGTACGCCACGAAGGGATGGGGCCGGAGCTGTTGGATCGCGTTGGGAACGGCGCCGGGCACGGAGATCCGCGCGATCCCGGATTCGCCCCTCTGCTCCATCGCGGGGGTGTGGACGCGCTCCTGGAGGCGCGCGGAGACCCGATGAAGAACGCTGTTCTTTTGGGCTTCCGTGACGCCCTCTTTGAACTTAATCAGGAGCTCGTTGGGGACGTAGGCCAGATCAGGGCGTTGGGCATGAGTCGGATGAGAAGATAAGGAGCTGACCAGAAGCAGGAGGCCGATGACGGCTCCTCTGGATGCCGCCGTCACACGAAAGGTGAAAGAATCAAGATAATTAAAGTTCATTAATACTCCAAAGATTAGCAACCCCTAAGTAAGTGAATCAGGATTTCGGTCCGGACGGTTCTCTCAGATCGAATCCGTCTCGTCGTCCGCCCTACTTTATGATGGGCTTTCTATTCTGTACTCTCGAGCGTAGATGAGATCGATACCAGCAACATTTTCCTTCCGACTTCGTCTCATTCCCCCTTCGAGATCTTCTCTCGAATCGACCGGAAAGCCTTAAAAACGAGATCGGTTTCCCTTCTCAGGTCGACGGAGTTCTTATCGAGTCGGGGAACGTGCTAGAATGACCATGTTCCAAATCCATGACCCTCGTACTAAGCTTCTGGTTCCCACCTACCGAGGCTCAGGATCTTTTCGTCTGCGCCGGATTCTCTGAATCCACGCGACGGATTTTGCCTGAAGCCTGCCGAAAACAGAATGAAGGATTCCTCTGTGAATGACCGGACGCATGGGGAGATTCCCGCCGTGCCACTCGCCTCTACGGAGCCTCAGGATTCCACTGAGACTCGACCCCTCCCGCAAGATTCACCCCCCGCCCCCTCCCCTTCAACCGACCCCGCCGCGTACCGTGAGATGGGACTGAACGATGCCGAGTACCACCGTATCGTCGAAGTCCTGGGGCGCGAGCCGACCTACACCGAGCTGGGGATGTACGCCGTCATGTGGAGCGAGCACTGCGGCTACAAGTACTCCCGCCCCATCCTCCGGCTCTTCAAGACCTACCGCGAAGCCGCCGACGCGGGCACGATGGAGAACGCGGGCATCATCCCCCTCGGCGAGGGGCTGGGCATCGTCTTCAAGATGGAGAGCCACAACCACCCCTCCGCCGTCGAGCCGTTCCAGGGCGCGGCGACGGGCGTGGGCGGAATCCTCCGCGACATTTTCACCATGGGGGCGCGACCCATCGCCTGTATGGATTCCCTCCGCTTCGGAGATCTCTCGGACAAGCGCACCCGGTTCCTCTTCAACGGCGTGGTGGAGGGCATCGCCTTCTACGGCAACTGTGTCGGGGTGCCCACCGTCGGCGGGGAGGTCTACTTCAACCCGTGCTACCAGGGCAACCCCCTCGTGAACGCGATGGCCGTGGGACTCGTGCGGACGGACAAGATCGCCACCGCCGCCGCGAAGGGGATCGGCAACCCGGTCCTGCTCGTCGGCGCGCGGACGGGCCGCGACGGCATCCACGCGTGCAGCGTCCTCGCCTCCACCGAGATCTCCGAGGAATCCCTGGCGAACCGCCCCGCCGTCCAGGCCGGGGACCCGTTCACCGAAAAGCTCCTCATCGAAGCGACCCTCGAAGCCCTCGCTACGGGGCGCATCGTCGGGATCCAGGATATGGGCGCGGCGGGGATCTCCTGCGCCACGATCGAGACGGCGGCGAAGGGCAGCGTCGGAATGCAGATCGAC
>JAHWJO010000064.1 GCA_019348365.1 Armatimonadota bacterium
ATCTGACCCGCTCCCCCGGATCCTCCGGAGAGACCCCGATGTCGATCGATACGCCGTATTTCGTCAATACGGGCTGGAGGATCGAGTTCAGGTTCCCGACGGCCAGGTCGGCGACGACGTGATCGATCATCGCCTGGATCGTGTCGTGGAGGGAGGGGTTGGGCTGTCCCATGGCTTAGAGTATCCCTGTCGTACTGGTCAGGGGATCGGTGGCCGGGGCGGGCGGCGCGAGCATCGCACAGGCCCCGCACAAGAGCCCCGCGTTCTCCTTCTCGCCGTAGGTTGACCCGTCTTCCGGCAGGTCGATTCCCGTGGCCGTCTTGAAATGCGCGCGGTACTCCGCATAGGTCATGTGGACCTCTCCCGCCGGGACGACCCCTCTCCGCTCGCCCGCCGCGTTGTAGACCGGCTCGCCCAGCCGCACCCGGAACGCCGGCCCGCCCTCGCGCATCACTTTCACGCTTTCCAGTATCACCAGATCGTTATCCATGCCCACTCCTTAAAATCCTTAGAATTTCGTGACGACGGCCCGGAAGGAGCCGCTGGCGGGGTCAATCGCGCCCCCCGTCGGGTTGTAGCCCCGGATCGAAACGGTATCCGGCGCCGACACCCACGCCTGGAAGAAAACGGGGACCGCCATGGCCGCCGCCGGAGGGGTGACCTGTACCGCGTCCCCCGCCGCCACGCCCGTCACGGTCATGGTGAGGTCGGAGTAATCCCCGGCGCTCAAGGAGGGGAAATCCAGTGTGGCCGACGTGGAGAGGAGCTTCGCGACGGGAGTCCCCCCGCCGACGGAGAGCGACCCCGAGAGCGACAGCCCGGCGCTCGACAGGGCCGCCTGATTGCCGCCGGGGCCGCTCGCGGAGAGGTAGACCGTGCCGAGCGTGGTGAACAGCTCGACGTTGTTGGTCCCGGCGATGCGCCGGCTGCCGTGGCCCGAGGAGTTGAAGAGGAACGCCCCGGAATTCGCCGTCGTGTTGCTCGTCACATCGCCGTTGACTTGAAGCCCATCCATGACCTGAGCGCTGGTCCAGGTCGCCGCCGCGCCGATCCCGCTCCCGGTGCAGACCCAGGTCTCCGTGCTGCTCCCGGAGGGGACTTTTAGGACCGCTCGATCTCCCTTGAGGCCGCTGAGTCTCCCGGTCGGATCGGAGTCCACCAGGATCGTTCGCCCACCGATGTAGGTGTTGTTCGCCAGACCGAAGGCGGTACTGATCCCCGAATCCGCCTCCTCCACCGTCACGTTTCGCGTGCGGATAATACTGGCCGCGTCGTGCGTCTCGATGTGCGCCCACTTGCCGCTGCCGTCCACGCTGAGGCCGTCGAGGGTGATCTCCACGTTCCCCGGCGCGATATTCTCTGAAAACCAGACGGGATTGGAGGCGACGACCTTCCCCCCCTGCACTTCGAGGATGCCGCCCTGGGCCAGAGAGAAGCCGTAATCGACCTTCCTATCGATCCCTCCCGCGTCTCGCCAGGGGCGGATCGAGGGATTGACGACGATCACCCGGTTGTCGTCTCCCGCGTTCGTCGGCTGCACGTAGAGGGCGGTGAGAGTGTCCGTGTCCTCCACATCCGTCCCCACTTCCCAGATGCAGTCGATCAACCGGAGGCGCTGCTTCGTCTGCGTCGAGAAGTACACGTCGAAGCCGAGGCTCCGATCCGCCTCCAACCCCGTCTCCACGCTTTCAGTGAGCACAAAGCGGGTTCCCTGAAAGGTGACGTTGTGCGGATACACGATCCGGGAGGTGCTGCCGTTCCGCAGGCCCATCGGGAAGGAGCCGCCGATCACGTTGACCTTCGAGCCGAGGGTGATGAACGTGACGGAACCTCGCTCCACCGTCACGTTCGAGAGGGTGACGATGGAGTTTGTCACTCCCATATCGAAGTACTGCTCGAAGTAGCAGTCCGAGAGCTGGAGGGTGGTGGAAGTCGAGCCGCCGTAACCGGGACTGTCCGTCTCCGAATCGAAGCCCCGCGCGTTCGTCGTCCCGGTGACGCGGATCTTCGAGCCCTGGATGACCGAATGGCCTCCCGTCAAAACCAGGCCGCCCCGCCAGCAGTTGTGGGCGAAGACGTTGCTGATCCTTGCGTCCACGTTGTGATTGACGAGGATGCCGTCCGAGGTCGATTCCAGCAGCACGAGGTCTTCCAGGATGACCCGGAGCCGCCCCGGAGTCGCGTTCGATCCCGCCAGCGCGATCAACTGCGCCTGATCCAGTTCGCTCCCGGTGTAAGCCCCCTGGTTGGCCCGGTTGCCGTCAATGGTGAGTCCCCGGATGACGAGAGGAGCGGAATCGGTGGCGCCGGAGTAAAGGTCGGCCGTGGGTGTGGTGAGGGTCCGGGTCCCGTTCGGCTGGTTGGCGGGGCGTTTCAGGGTCGCCCCGTAGCCCTCCAGAATCAACCCGGCGTAGACGGAAAGGCTCGTGACGCTGTAGGTGGCGGGGGGGAAGAAGACGGTGCCCCCGGCCTGGCGGGCGTCGTTGATGGCGGCCTGGATCGCGGCGGTGTCGTTCGTGAAGCCGTCCCCTTTCGCGCGGTAGGGGGCGAGCTTGACGTTGAACTGCGCGAGAGTGGATGCGGCCTGGGTGCCCTGCGAGACGGTCGCATACGCCCATTCGTTCGTGCCGGTGCCGAAGAGCTGCTGATCGAAGGATTTCGTCTGGTTGCCCCCGTCGGTGAAGGTGAGGGTTTCGACGAAGCGGGTGAGGGGCGGCGTGGGGTCGCCGGGGGCCGCGCCGGGGAGGTAGGCCAGCGTCCCGTTCGCCGTCCCCTTCGGCTTCCAGCGGGCGTTGACCGCGTCGTACTCGAGGTCCCAGATCCGGGCGTAACGAGTCACGCCGTCGGAGTATTCGGAGAGCAGCGTCGCCTTCAGCGTGGCGCTCGAAAGGGTTTTGCCCAACGGGGCCACCGGCCCTCCGGTGACCTTCAGCAGGGCCGCGTGAGACGACAGGCTCATGGAGAGCAAGAGCGCGCACAGGAACGCTTTCAGGGGGGAATGTAGACGCATGAGCTTCATCAGGGCGTGGATCCTTTGCGGTTCGGGGAGACGTAAACGAGCGCCTTGTATTTCACGAGGGTGTTCTGGAAGTAGATGGGCTGCAGGGCCGAGATGGGGTAGCGGTCTTTATTCTTGTCGCCCGTGGCCGGGATGACGACGTGCTCCAGCGCTTCCGTGTCGATGTCGGGCGGCAGGAGGTCGAGGACGCGGGGGTCGAGCTCGTTGCTGTTCCCTTCCGGGCCGGGCTCGATCAGGGGGAAGTCGTTTTCGGCGAGCTGCCGGATCCAGCAGCGGACGGTCTGGCCCGTCTCGATCAGCAGGATGTCCGTGCCGAGCCCGAGGCGGATCTCTTCCTGGAGCCCGGTGACCTCCTCCGCAAAGCCGTTATAGATGCTCACGTTTCACCTCAGGCCATCGTGCTGATGTAGCGTCGCGACCGACGGCGCTCGGGCCGCTTGTAGTGGCGAAGGAGCTCCCGGTACCGGGTGGAGTAGCCGACCTTCTCCAGGTCGTCCTCGACGCCCCGGCCGAAGGAGACCCGTTTGCTGAACTGGTCCGCCTTGATCTCCTCGGTCCGGCCCTCGATCTCGAAGAAGCGCTCCCGCGCGCACCGCTCCGCGACTTCCCCCGCGACCGCTTCCCACAGGTCCGCCGGGACCGCCGCCGCGTAGCCGAACTTCCCGGTGACCTCGATGTTCTGCCGGCCTTCGGGAAAGACGCCGTAGCGGGCGTTCGGGGAGACACCGGGGATCCGGAGCACGAGCGTATTCTGCGGCCGCCCCGGTCCGGGATACTTCAGCTCGATGTTCGTGAAGGTGTAGTAGGGGGCATGCGCGGGACCGATGAGCTCCACTTTCGTGAGGCTCACCATCTCGTCCACGTCCAGCTCCGCCGTGCCGCTGCCGTCGAAGCGGCGGGTCGCATCGATCGTATCCGCGACGAACTGCCGGCGGGTGAACCGCTCGATCTCCCGGGTGACCTCCTGGCGCTTCCGCTCGAGGTAGGCGTCCTGGTCGGCGGCGATGCCGAGGCGGTCGAGGGACACGCCGAGCGCGACGAGGTTCTTTCGGATGTCGGCCACGAGGGGGAAGTCGGTGTAGACGGGCATGGCGGGGAAGGTCTCCGGAGAGGGAACGTTACTTGATGTAGCTGTAGCTCACCGAGTAGGTGTAGCTCGATGCATCGCCGTGCGCGACGTTGATCCGCCATGTCTTAGAAAGCGGCGCGCTCGTCGCCTGGGTGCCTCCCGCCGTGCTGCCGGGATAGATCACGTAAGCCGTGGTCGAGGCGGTCGTGACCGCGGCGGGAGCGGCGTTGATGTCGACGTACCTGCCGCTCACCGGGTCTTTGTACTGGGCCCGGAGCGTCAGGCCTCCCGTGGCGCCGGCGGCGGTGACGTCCAGAAAGAGGAGGACGCCGCGCGCGGATGCGTTGGCGAGATCGGAAGAGGCGGTGCTGGCGGTGCGTGCGGCGCTGGCGAGCGCCGTGCCCTCCTGGGTCCCGCTCAGATACTCCACGACGGGGAGAGGGCTCGACGGGGCGGCGGGGGTCTGGGCGGTACCGTTCAGCCATTCCGCGAGCGATGCGTGCGCGCGGGCGCCGAAAAGGAGGCCGAAGGCCAGGAAGAGGGCCGTCGAGAGGACGGCCCTCCGGAAGAAGTCCGTTCGTTTCAAGGCGCTCTCCTTATTCCGACGGCTCGATCACGCCGGCTTCGATCAGCGAGTCCACGTCATGGACGGGGGAGAGGCAGGATTCGGGGACGACCGCGCCCATAAAGAAGTCGCAGGGCTTGCCGTCCTTCTGCCCGGAGACGGCGCCGTGAAGGACACGAAACCACTCTTCCGGGGCCACTGGAGTGACCTGTTCGGTCTCTTCCGGAGTTTCCGGGGTCGCAGGGGTATCATGGTCTTCCGCAACCGGAGACCCATCGGCCTCGGGGGTTACGAGAGCATCCCCTTCCGAGAGTTCCGGCGTTACTGTTTCAGGAGTTTCCGGATTCTCGGGAGTCTCGGGAACGTCGCTCGGGGGGGGAGTTTTCCTGGGCAAAGGGTCACCTCGCTTTATTACAGGGCCTGTTGAAAAATGGAAAAGCATAGAGCTGCTCAGAAGTTGTTGAGCAGCTCTATCGTCAGTCATTCATGCCTGGCCGGGATCCGGCTTAGGCGGTGGTCGTCAGGAGGACGATGTGGTCGTCGCGCATGAGCGTGTAGCCGTACAGCACGTCCAGGGTCACCAGGTGACCGCCGTCCTTGTGGCTGTAGGAGTGCAGGAGGCGCAGCGCGATCCCGCTCTCCGGGTCGGTGATGACCGACGCCTGGACGCCGAGGTTGCCGTCCGGGTTCTCCAGCGGGCGGGAGGCGAAGAGGATCGCGTCCTTCGAGTAGATCAGGTTCCGCTCGGTGCTCGGCGCGCCCGCGACGACCGGCACGAGCTGGGACTCGGCGAACTCGATCCCATGCGCCTTCCCGATGGAAGATTCCAGGGTCCGGACGCCGCTGCCGATGGTGCCCTCGGCGATGTTGCTGCCCACCCCGAGCGCATCCCAACGGGTGAGCCGCTCGATCTGCAGCAGGGCGTTCGTCTGGCTCGTCGCCACGACGCCGAATTTCTTCTGGCTCGCGGGGACCTTCTTGTCGACGAGGATCTTGCGGGCGGAGAGGATGTTCGCCTCGGTGATCGCCGCGCCGCCGGTGATCGTCTGGCCCGCCGCCACGCTCGCCTGGAGCGTGAAGAGATCCTTGTCGATCTGCTCCGCGAGCACCATGGCGGCGTCCTCGGTGTACCCGCCGATGAAGTTCTGGTTCGCGGTGGAGATGGCCCGGCTCTCGACCATGAAGGTGACCTCCTTGTGCTTGTTCAGCGTGAGGTCCACCGTGGTGGCGGAGGGGTTCTGCACGGTGTAGACCGCGCCTTCGGCCTTGTCGTTGGCGGCGAGCGCGCCTCTTTTCGGCAGGTGCAGGATGTCGCCGTGGCTCCGGAAGTCGCTCTCGGAGAGCTCGGTGTCCTTGGTCACCGTCTTCTGGAGGGTGAGGTAGTTCCGCAGGTACCCGAGAGCGGACTGGAGCCAGATCTCGGGGATGAAGCCCGCGGCTTCGGTACTGGTGATCGGGGGCATGCTTTACGTGTCTCCTTGCCGCGGTCAGCGGCCCAGTGGTGCAAAAGGGAGCCGAGAGAGTGAACTCCCGGCTGAAATACGGAATGGATCGAATTCCGCCCCGCTGACATGGGCAGAGGCGGATTTAGCCTTCGACGATGCGACCCTCGCGCTGCGCCTGGAGGATGGCGTCCTTGTTCTTCTGGAAGAAGTCGATGTCGCGGAGCTGGGAGCGCTTGAACGTGGGGAGGTTCCCCTGCTCCCGTGTGGGATCGGTGTGGTTGCCCGCCTTCTGTTTGGGCAGGAGCTTCGCGAGATCGGCGGCGTCGGCGCGGAGGGCTTCCTCGTCGCTCCCGATCAACCGGGCGGCCAGCGATGCCGGCAGCTTGAATTCGGCGGCGACCTTCTGTTGGAGACGCTCGGTCTTGAGGCGCTCGTTCTCCTGCCGGAGGGTGTCGGCTTCCTCTTTCAGGCGCTGCTCTTCGGTGAGCTGGGCCTTGCGGGCCTCCTCGTCGCGGCGCTTGTAGCCGGCGAGCTCGTCTTCGAGCGACTTGAGCCGCTTCGCCGCCTGGCGCTGCTCGAAGCCCTGGCGCTTCTGCTCCTTGTCGTCGGTCGTCTCCGTGGAAGTCGACTCGGTGGTCTCCTGAGTCTGCTCCTCCTGGGTCTCTTCCGCGGTCTCCTGCTCCTGGGTCTCATCGTCCATCGTTCGGGTCTCCCTGTCGGGGTAGAGCGGAGAATCGATCCTCCGCCAAAGGTCTCGGCCATGCGGCCGGCATGAGAAAGGGCCGGAGGATCTCCTCCGGCCCCAAAGGGTGATACGGGGTTGTGCTCTCCACGATTCGAGGGGCTCTCCGGCTCGTGGGCAGCCGTGGAAAAGTTTTCGTGCGAAAAGATCACCGGAGGGACAGTGTGAGTCGCCTTGCGTGAATCCTCTGGGCTGTCCGGCAGAGGTCGCAGTCGCACCGCTTCCCGGCCAGATCTCCCCGGAGGCTCAGGCAGTAGCAGACCGCCCCTCTCCCAGCCCCCACGTGCTCTTCCGTGCGTTCGCAGCAGAAGCAGCGGCAGCGGGCCTCACGAATCTCTCGGAGGAGCTCGCCGGTCCGGCGATGGAGGTCATGCATAACGGAGCCGTCGGCGCCGGGGGAGGAAGCGTTCAAAGATCCGGGTCATGGTTCACCTCGCGTTGCTGAAAGAGTAATAGCGTCGTCGGCCTTTTCCCCGTCCTCCGGAGCCTCCGCCGGTTTCGATTCTGCGGCGTCGGCGTCGCGCTCCATCGCCTCCCGCTCGGCCTTCAGCTCCTTCAGGAGCGTGGGGATCTCGTGCGCCGGCATGCCCTCGATCCGGGCGATCCGCTCCGTTCCCCGGTCCAGCGTCAACACGCCCGACTGGATCTGCTCGACGGTCCGGCTCGTCACGCTCTGCCGGTCCTCGTCGGTCGGCGAGAAGTAGGGCGGCCATTCGGCGGAAACCTCGGTCGCCTCGTCGACGCCGGACAGCTCCGGCACCCCGCCCAGGTTCGCGAGCCCCTGGAGGATCGTCCGGAAGAAGACGCACAGCCCGGAGTTGCCCCAGAGCTCCCGCTTCCGGTCCGTCGTGGCGATCGTCAGGCCGTAGGTCACCTCGAAGGCGAGCTTCGTCCAGGCGCCCTTGTTGGCGATCTGCGCGAGGTCGATGTAGGAGTAGCCCGCCTTCTCCCACGCGAACTTCTCCATCTTCTCGGCGTACCAGCTCACCCACTCGCGGGCGGCGCCGGAGGCTTCCAGGAGCTTGACGTCGGCCTCTTTCTTGGGGTCCTCGTTCCAGACCTCGATGGGCTCGCCGGGGATGATCGGGTCGGGGTCCTCCATCTTCGCGTTGACGATCGCGACGTTCGGCTCGGCGTTCTTCTGGTTCCACCGGTCGGAGTCGTGCAGGGTGAGGGCGAGGCGGTCCACGAGCTTGAACCAGCCCCACAGGTCCCCCTCCCCGAGCGGGTTCCCTTTGACGCGCCGGTTGCGGATCAGGGTGATCGGAATGAGCCCGAACGGGTTGTCCTCGAGGTCCCGGAGGTTCCACCCTACGCCGTCGCCCAATGTCTCCTTGTAGTGCGGGAGGGCGTAGGCGAACTCGGCTTCGTCCCGGCCCGCCGCGCGCAACGGCTCGTAGGTGGCGTAGTGATCGTCCGTCCACTCCTCGCGGTAGTAGTACCAGTCGCCGGTGGCGGGATCCCGGTAGGGGTACTGGATCCGGGCAAAGATCATGCGCTGGGTGTCGTGGGGGTCGAACCAGACCCGGCACTCCTGGGGCACGTCGAGGAAACAGATCCGGACGGGCCGGTGCGCGTCGTTCATATCGACGGAGAACTTGGCCGCGAGCGCCCCCTGGTTGCCGCAGGCATGCGCGAGGGAATGCCAGAGCTCCCCGAGCCGGTTCGCTTTGATCATCCCCTGAAGCCAGGCGTCGGCGTCGGCGAGCTTCGCGTTCTCTTCGGAGGGGACGGAAAAGGCGGGTGGGCCGCCCCGGAACAGGAAGTTGCTGCCCGAGGTGAGGATGTTCGCGAGCACGGGGATCGGCGTCGGCTGGGGTCCCTTGTTCTTGGGCCACTGCGCGCCGTGGAAGGCATGCGTGGGGTACGGGATGCCGTTCGCGTAGTCGTGGGAGCGCCAGGACTGCTCGAACATCCAGCGCTGCAGCGGGGCCGGCGCCTGGGTTCCGATGAGGGTGTAGGGATCGATCATAAGGGTGGGGTCTCTATCGGAGGGATCCGATCAGGCGTAGCCGTAGCGCTCCCGGCGGTCTTTGCGGCGCTCCACGCGGTTGGGTTCGGGCCCGAGGGCCAGTTCACTGAAAGCGTCGGCGGCGGCGTCCACCTGGTCGTCGTTGCCGCCGTTCGGGAACTGCCGGAGCTCCTCGATGAACGCCTTGTTCCAGGCGCCTTCCACGAGCTTGACGTTCCCGGCGTTCACCTGGGCGCTGAACGGATCCGCGCGGACCGACTTGTCGCCGCTGACCGGCTCCGTCTTGACGGAATAGCCGGCGAGCAGGCGGGTAAAGGCCAGCGCCGCATCCTTGCCGCCGGGACCCGGGTCCTGGGGACCATGGATCTTGACGGACGGTCCGTCGATCGCCGCGGTCTGCTTGATCTCCCGGTTGCGGGTGTCCGTGCCCCACTGGCCGCGGGCCACATCCAGGACGTAGTAGACCCGCTCGTCTTCCGGCTTCTCCTTTTCGACGCCGATCAACACGCCCGCGGTGAAGTCGCCCGCCCCTTCGGTCGCGGCCATGTCCCACGCGCGCACCTTGCGAAGGTTCGCCGTGGCGGCCTTGACGATCTCCAGCATGGAGGTCTTGAAGAAGCTGCCGCCTTTGGACGTGGGGCGCTGCTGGAAGAGGGCGCCGAAGAAGTAGCTCCCGAGCCGCTTGGCGAGCTTGTTGAGCTTCTCGATCGGGTAGCGCTCCGGACAGAGGGCCTCGCCGGGTTGCCTCCAGTCGGGCTCCAGGGTGCAGGTGTCGGGGATCCGGGGCGGCTCTTCCTCTTTGATCGCCTCGAAGTTGACGATGTGCCAGCGCTCCGGCTCGCCGCCTTCGCCTTCCTCGAATTCCGAAAACTCTTCGGCGAGGATCCGTCCGGAGAGGTCGTCCTCGTGCCAGCGGGTCTGGTTGACGATGACCGCGCCGCCGGGCTCTTCGCGAGTGTAGAAGGTGGAACCGTACCAGTCCCCGTGCTTCTCGCGGATGACCTCGCTGCCGGCCTCCTCCGCGTTCTTCACCGGGTCGTCGATGATCCCGAGATGGAACCCCTTGCCGGTGATGGGGCCGCCCACGCCGGCCGCCCAGAAGCCGCCGCCCGCCGTCGTCTCCCAGTGCTTGACGGCATCCGCGTCGGTTTTGGTCTGGCCGCCGGCGGCCTTGAAGTTTTCCCGCGCCGCCCGGGAGAGCGTGTAGGCCAGGTCTGCCGCGTAGCTGCACAGCCCGACGAAGCGGTCCGGGTGGCGGTAGAGGTAGTACGCCGAAAAGAGGCGGGAGAGGGTTTCCGACTTCCCATGCCGCGGGGGCATGAAGATCATCACCCGAGTCAGCTCCCCGTCGGCCACCCTTTGCAGCACGTCGGCGAGGATCTCGCAGTGCCGGTACCACTGGTATTTGGGCTTGACGTGGGAGACGAACTCTTTGAACGTCAGTACGCCCGAGCCGCATTCAGGCAGTGGAGGAGAGAGCCGCTCCAGATCCTGCGAAAGCCGGGTTGAGAAGGAGGTCGCGTCGAACGGCTTCCACGAGGCGCTGCGCAAAGTCGGGGTCCACTTTCTCTAAAGCCGCGAGGAAATGCTCCCGGTACCGCTCCATGCTCTGCAGGCTGGCCATCAACTGGCCGAGCTCGACCAGGGTGTTGACCGTCTGGCGGACCTCCTGGGCGGTCTTTAAGACCAGCTCTCGGGGGTCCGCATGCTTCGACTCGGTCCGGGTGACCAGGCCCGCCGCATCCATCCCGTCCACGAGAGTCAACAAATAGGCAAGGGTCGCCTTTTTCTGCTTGGGGCGGCCGTTCTCGTCGATGACCTCGTAGAAGACGATCACCTCGTCCGAACGCGGGCCGATGTCGTACTTGCCGGTTTCCGGATCGAGCAGCCACTCCTCGCATGCGTCATAGAGCTTGTTCACCCGAGCCAGGGAACGGGTGAGCTCCCCCATGGCGTCGATCTGCCGGCCCGCATAGCGCTTCGATTCCTCCGGCGCCACGACCGCCGCGACCGTCTTTTCCTTCAGCTTCTTGATCCGCTGAGAAATGTTGGGCGCGGAACACCCGTATTCCCGCGCGATCTCGCCCGGCTTCTTCCCCTCCTCGAAGTGGAGCCGCCGGAGGATCTCATCGGTCAGGGCGCTCCGGATCCGGCCTTTGGGTTCATCGAGCATATCCGCTTGCTTCCAGCGAGAGGGAGAAGTTAATTAACGAAAGTTACGAATTCGCATGGATTAACTTAAGAATTAATGTTTCGCGCGAAATCTTCCCGGCTCAGAACCAGCAGGCCGGATCCCAGTAGCCCCGCATGGCCCGGCGGAACCGGTCGTCGGTCGGCAGCAGCGCCGGCGCATGCCTCACAAGAGGACGCGGAACGGCCAGGCCGAACAGCGCGAGGGACACCAGCAGGGCGAGGAGGTTCATCGCACCACCAGCACGAGCTCGATCTCCCGGCGCGCGCTGATCTCGCCCACGGTCGTCCAGCTCTCCAGGGAGAAGCCCGTGTTCTTGCAGAGGCGGAGATCCGCGTCGGCGGGAAGGCCCCAGTACTTCCGGCCTCCCTCGATCACGTCATGGACCGTCTCGTCGGCGAAGAAGGCGAGCTCCTTCGCGGCATCGTCCCGGCCCTGGCGTCGAAGCGTCAGGGTGATCTGCTTGACGAGCTGGGGGCGGGTTTCCTTCCGCGCCGCCTCCATCGAGCAGGTGGGGCAGATCGCCGGACCGCCGCAGCGGGCCTTCATGCCGTCCGGCCTCGGGTTGACGTGTCCATGGCTCATCAGGGGGTCACCTTGGCTTCGTTCAAAAGGAGCAACTCGGGCTGGGTCGGATCGTTGAAAAACGTTTTCTGCCACCGGTCCGCGCCGTCCCTCCAGCGGATCCGCCAGCCCCCGAGGTCGATCTTCTCGACGCTTTTGGGCCGGACGCCCATCAGGCGGAGGGCGGAGAGATAGGCTTCGCAGCGGGACGTGGCGGAAGGGTTCGGCTCGGGCGCCCCCGTCGGGGCTTTGGCCTGCACGATCCGCTGGTCCATGGGGGTTCGGCTCCGGCGCTCTCGACACATGCGCGGCTCACTTCAGCACAGATGCAAAAATCCCCGCCGAGGTGGCGAGGATCAGCAAAAATAAAAGGAATTTGAGGAGGATCACCGGGCCGTCGCGGCCAGTCCCAGGCCGGTGATCCGGTCCCAGTCGTAGTGGCCGTTGGCTTTTCGCATATTATCGAAGCGGCCGGCTCCGGGCGGGTGGTAGGCCTTCAGGATTTCTTTATCGAGGTGAGTCTTTTTTTTACCCGCCTCTTCCGCCGCGATGGCGTTCACCTTCCGGAAGGCGCTGAGCATCGGGGCCACGGCCTTCTCGGGCAGGCCCAGGCGCCTGGCGATCTGCCGGAGGGTGAAGCCCTCTCCGCCGGCGTTGCGGTGGAACTCGTCTTCCCGCGCGATCTCTGCGAGGGCCTGAAGCTGAGTCAAAGAAAAATCCCCGATGACGGCCTGAGCTTGCTCGGCATCATGGAGATCGGTGGAGGTCTTTGTATGCATGAAGATCCCTCGGGTCGGGTAGTGCGAGGGAAACAGAAACGGGGTCAGTGGAGCGAGCGGAAGTTAATGCTCACCTCGCCCTCCGCCGCGCGACATGGGGGCTTGACGCCAAAAGATAAAAGGTCCGGGAAAAGCTGACGATCTTATTATACACCAGATCCCGTGAATATTGTAAAGTGCCTCCTGCAGTAAGCGTAGGTTTGTTGCAAGCGGAGCCTGTAAGAAATAATAGAGCGATGAAACACAAGACTCTCCCTCAATTCAACCAGAAGGCCCTTTGGGGTTTCGCCTGGGGCGGTGCAGCGGGCCTCCTGATCTGGCTCCTCACCTTTCTTCTCTTCAGGGGGCTTTTCGGCCCCATTGAGAAGAGTGCCGTCTGTCTCCTGTTCGCAGCCGCCGGGGGGGCTTTGGCAGCCACGCAGCGAAGGGCGGCTCACATCCTCCTCCTCGGCACGCTCCTTGCCCTCACGCTCCTTGCACTGGCGGTGATCTACACTCCCCTCAGCCGCCGTCTGCTCGCAACGTTGTACGACGGGCTCCCCGCACCGCAAGCGCTTCCCGACGAGCCGGCCTCCGCGACGGTCGCCCTGTCTTCCGATTACTACCGGATCGGCGACATGATGCAACCTCGGCTGCTGAAAGCGTATGAACTGGTGTCGAAGGGATACGCTCCGGTTCTGGTATTGACTCGGGCCGAACCCCGCCACAGGAAGGCCGGCGCCCCCTCCGAGAATCGAATGAGACATCTGGTGCAAAGACAGAC
>JAHWJO010000463.1 GCA_019348365.1 Armatimonadota bacterium
GTGGATCCGATCCGACGGAGGTTCTCGGTTGGAGGGTGGGGGTGACCTCTGCCCGGGCCCCTCCCCTTCGCGGGGAGTGGAGCCATTGTCGTTAATAGATCGGTTCTTTTCTTCCTTCTACCTTCTTCCTTATCTGAACCCCTTCCGAGAGACGGAGGGGAATCAGCCGCCCCCCTTCCCGGTCAGCTCTGCCGCATGCTTCCGAAGTCGTTCCGGTGCATGACATTTCCACCGCTGCCGAAAGTACGGACCGATGAGATGGAAGCCGATCCGGCTCCACCAGTTGGGAAACTCTCCCGGCTGCCACTTGCTCTGGATCCGGAATCGGACCTCTCCCGATCCGTGATCCTTCTGCAGGAGGAACTCCTGCCAGCCCTTCTCAATGTGCCCTTGAAGAGTGACATAGCAGTAGCTGAACGTCGTCCGGTCATCTTGCCTCGTTTCATCGACGTTCCGCACGCGCACGCCGTTCAGATAACGCAGACCGAATGCCTTGAAGACCAGCGCCATGGTGCGGCCTTCCAGCGGGGCGCAAGGATCGAAGTAAGCCTCCGCGATGGCCGGATCGGAGAAGATGTAGCGCCGCATGCCGTCCTGAGCGCGACGGAAGAGTCCGTCTTCCAGGGGTGGGCCGGGGGACTCAAACCCGATCGGGGCGCTGTAAATCTCGTTATCCCAGCCGTTCTCCTCCGTCATCTTCTCGAGAGGGAGATCGAAGTTAGGCGGCCGTTTGGAGAACTCTTCCACCTTGAGCCGCAGTTCCTCCCTCGTCCAGATGCCCAGGAATCGCCATTCCGCCATCGGATGCCTTCTCTCTCCCTTTTCATCCCGTATTCCTTACGCGCAGTACAATCTCTCGTGCCCACGCTTCACCCCTGGAGTTCCAAGTATCAGTTCAACCGGATCGGGGTATGAATTCCGTGTTGTCTTATTTCCCATTTACGCCAGCATCCCAACTCCCGGAGAGGTTCTTATGAGCGTTGAGAAAGACATCATCGTCGTGACCGGAAGCAGCGGCACGATCGGGTATCCCCTGTGCATCCGTTTCGGGGAAGCGTACGACGTGGTCGGCTTCGACCGAAAGGGACCGCCCTATCCTCCCCCCCATGCCGATTGCATGGACATGGACCTCGCCTCCGATGAGAGCGTGCGGGAAGGTCTGCGGAATATGAAGGAGGAGCACGGCTCCCATATCGCCTCGTTCATCCACCTCGCCGCCTACTACGATTTCAGCGGCGAGCCCAGCCCGCTTTACGAGCAGGTGACCGTGAAGGGAACGGAGCGGCTGTTGCGCGGTCTGCAAGAGTTCGGCTTTGAGGTGGAACAGTTCGTCTTCTCCAGCACCATGCTCGTCCACGCTCCGAGTGAACCCGGACAGAAGATCGATGAAGAGTGGCCGCTGGAGCCGAAGTGGCCCTACCCCCAGTCCAAGGTCGAGACCGAAACGCTCATGCGCGAGATCAACGGCGGCATCCCCATCGTCATGCTGCGGATCGCCGGGGTGTACGACGACGAGTGCCATTCCATTCCCCTCTCGAACCAGATCCTGCGCATTCACGAGCGGAACATGATGAGCCGGGTCTTCCCCGGCGACCTCACCCACGGACAGGCCTTCCTCCACCTGGAGGATCTCATCGACCTGTTCCCGCTCGTGGTGGACCGCCGCAGGCAGCTTCCGCCGGAAAGCGTGTTCGTCATTGGAGAGCCGGAGACCCTGAGCTACGGCGAGCTTCAGGAGACGTTCCAGCAGCTCATTCACGGGGATGAGCTCCCGACTTATGAAATGCCGAAAGTTCTTGCCAACACGGGAGCCTGGGTGCTGGACAACCTGCCTATCGAGGAGGAGCCGTTCGTCAAGCCGTTTATGGTCGACATCGCGGATGATCATTATGAGCTGGACATCACCCGCGCGCGGACCCTGCTGGGATGGGAACCGAAACACTCCCTCCGCGCGACCCTGCCGAAAATGGTGGCGGCCCTCAAAGCCGACCCGCTCGGCTGGTACAAAGAACATGAACTGGACTCACCGGGGGACCTGCTTTCCACCCAGGAGGAAGCCGGAGAGGGTGAGGAGGTGAGCACGGTCGGGGAGCCGCCTTCCGCACGCGTATAGGGTTTTCCAGTGGGGGGGCATCCGTCGTAGAGGTAGGAGCTCCAGGAGCAGGTCATGGCAGACCGCCGTTCCGGCGCCCTCTGCCGTTCGCCATGAGGGCGGAACCAGGGGAGGAGGGCATGGGAGACGTGAAGAGAACCGGAACAGCTTCCAGCGATCCTCAGAACTCACCGGAAGACCGGCAGGATAACGGAGTCTCCCTGAACCAGAGGGTGCTCTGGCCCCACTACATCAACCTTATCTGGGGGGTGTGGCTCATCGCGTCGCCGGTGACGTTCGGGTACGAGAGCGCCGCGCTCACCTGGAGTGACATGATCAGCGGGGCGCTCGTCCTCCTCCTTACGGGCATCACCCTCCTGTGGAAGCAATGGTGGGCCCCATGGGGGACCGGGATCGTCGGATTCTGGCTGTTGTTCGCCCCGCTCGTTTTCTGGGCGCCCTCCGCCGGGATCTACGCCAACGATACCCTGATGGGGCTGCTGGTCGTCGGGTTCGCGCTCCTCGCACCCGGAGTCCCCGGCATCCCCGAGCGTCCCGGCCCGACGACTCCTCCCGGTTGGTCGTATAACCCCTCATCGTTCCCGCAGCGGGGGCCGATCATCGGCCTGGCGCTGTGCAGCTACTTCATCTCCCGGTACTTATCCGCCTATCAATTGGGCTATATCGACACCGTCTGGGAGCCGTTCTTCGGGAACGGAACCCGCACGGTGCTGGAATCGGACGTGTCGAAGGCGTTTCCGGTCTCCGATGCCGGCCTGGGGGCCGTCTCCTACATCTTCGATGCCCTCGCCGGATTCTTCGGCAACACCCGCCGCTGGCGCACGATGCCCTGGATGGTGATCCTGTTCGGGATCCTCATCATCCCCATCGGCGTGGTGAGCATCGTGCTGGTCATCCTCCAGCCGGTGGCGGTGGGCGCGTGGTGTACCCTCTGCCTGGCAACCGCCGCCATCATGCTCATGATGATCCCGCCGTCGGTAGACGAGATCTTCGCCACCATCGAGTATCTCGTGCTCGCGAAGCGGGAGGGCCAGTCGCTCTGGAAAGTCTTCTGGGTGGGCGGAACCCTGGAAAATCAGGGGAAAGCGACAGAAGAGGTTAAAAAGCCGTCGAAGGAGATGTTGAAGCCGGTCAACATACTCCTCTCGCAGCCGTGGCACCTCTATCTCATCGCGCTGCTGGGCGTGTGGCTCCTCGCCTCCCCACAGATCCTCGGCGTGCAGGGGAACGCCGCGACGAGCAACCATATCATGGGGGCGCTCGTCGCGAGCTTCGCGTTCATCGCCCTCTCGGAACCGGCCCGCGCCATGCGGTTCGCCCAGGTCCTTTTCGGCCTCTGGATCATCGCTTCGCCGTGGCTTCTGGGGGGCGCGTCGGGATGGGGTCTCTGGAACAACGCGCTCGTGGGGGCGGCGCTGATCCCGCTCTGTATTCCACGGGGCAAGATCCACCAGAGTTACGGCATGTGGAACCGGTACATCATCTGAAAGGCGGCCTTTACCATGACTCCGATCCTCTCCGGCGCGCGGGGCGGCATTCTCGCCTCCCTCGCAATGTCACTCTTTCAGGCGGGCGGGATGAAGCTCTTTCCCGCCCCAACGCCGGAGGGCGGCCCGGACGAATGGACTCCCCACTACATCACAAAATCGGCGTTGAAAGCCTTTTTGAAAGACGAGCCTGATCCGGATTGGGTGAAATCCCTGAGCGCGCTGTCCCATCTGGGGTACGGCGCTTTCTGGGGCGCGCTCTACGGCCTGTGGAGCGGTAACAAAAATAAGAACATCGCCAGAGGAATGGCCTTCGGCCTGGGAGTCTGGGCCATTGGGTATGCGGGGTGGGTGCCGGCGCTGGGGATACTGAATCCCCCCCACCGGGAGCACCGGAACCGGGAGGTGCGGCTTCTCCTCGCTCATCTCGTCTACGGCGCGGCGCTGGCGGCGTTCTACAACCCGAACTCCTCCCCGGAAGAGGAATCCCTTTAGAGGGTGTATAGAAAGGATAGAGAGAGGGGTTATCAAGAGGTATCGATAGGT
>JAHWJO010000065.1 GCA_019348365.1 Armatimonadota bacterium
TTCTCTGGGCGATAGCAGACCGCGACTTCATCCAGCGTTATGATTCTATCGAGGGTAAACGGGTATGCCCACTAAAGTCATCTTCTCTTTCGATTCCGAGGACTACATCACCCCCGAAGCCGCCGACGCGGAGAAGTGGTGGGCGGAGACGATGTCGAAGCACGGCATCACGGCCTGTGTCTGCGTGGTGGCCGAGCTGGCGCGGCAGCTGCACGAAACCGGGCGCTGGGACGTACTGGAAGCCTGGGAGAAGCACGAGATCGCCTACCACACCGATTTCCACTCGCGGCCGCCGACCCCAGCCCAGTATCTCGACCCGTGTGGCTGGAAGGACGGCATCGCCGAAGCCATGGCGCGGGAGGGGAAGGGAATCGACGACCTGGCGGCCCTGACGGGGCAGCATCCCAGCGCCTTCTGTAAGCCGGGATCGAGTTGGGGACCGCAGATCTGCGCCGCTATGGACCGCATGGGCGTACCCGTCTTCTGCGACAGCCCCTTCCTCTGGGACGACCCAGCCCGGCCCATGTGGTACGCGGGCCAGCTCCTCCTCTATTATCACATCCACTTCGACGGCTACTTCGATGAGGCGGAGGGCCGTCTGGAGCGGATGAAACGGGATTTCGAGGAGCGGCTCTCGCGGCATGACGGCGGCTATCTCATCATGTACACCCACCCCTGCCGCCTCGTCACCGCCGACTTCTGGGACGGCGTGAACTTCAACGGGGGGGCGAATCACCCGCGAGACCGGTGGCGGCCTGCCCCGCTTCGCCCGCCGGAGCAGGTAACCGCGATGGCGCGGGATTTCGATGTGTTCCTGGGATGGGTGGCGGCGCACCCGGAGGTGGAGCTGACCACCTACCGCCAACTCTACGCCGAATACAAGGAGCCTCCCGCGCGGGGCGTGGACGGCGCGGAGGTGCTGGGCCTCCTGAACGTCGTGTTCGGCGGTGATCCGGCTGCATACACGGATGCGGTCGTCACGGGAGACGCCTCCTACTCTCCCGCCGAAACCCTGGGGCTGTGCGCCGCGCTCTACACCCGCAAAAAAGGGGACGGGTTGCCCCCGGTCCCGCTCCGCCGATTGCTGGGGCCGTCGGAAGCGCCGCCGGAGCTTGCCGAGCCGATTGCCGTCCAGACCGATGCACTGAAGGACGCGCTACGAGCGGCGGACCGGTTCATGAGCGAGACGGGCCGTATCCCCGCGTCCGTCTCGCTGGGGGATCGGGAAATCGGGCCGGGGACGCTGTTGCGTGCGCTCAACCGGCTGCTGAAGGAGGAGATGGAGACCGGCGGGCGCTCCCCCGAGCGCGTGACGCTCCAGCCGGGGCCGGAGCTCCCTGTCTTCGCGCAGAACCGGCGGGTGGCCGGGATGAAGTTCCAGGGGAACTGGGTGGTCTATCCCCCCGAGTTCACCGGTGAGAACGTGATCCGGCAGGCGCAGTTACAAACGTGGAGCGCAAAGCCGGCAGTGAGTTCATCTTGATGAGTTAAGGAGAAAGCGTGATTATTCCCGTCCCGCACCTTGAACGTCTACAGAAAGCGCATACAATAGGCCGTCAGGCGATCCTTGCTTCCGGTTATTCGGATTCGCAAGTTGAATCCTTGCAGGTCAGCAAAACCGTCGAAAAACATCGGTGGGCCTGGAAGCCGCCCACAACACGGTTTGTTTTAATTGCCGAATCCCACGTTTTTACGACCCCCAAAGATGTCTCCTATCGAGTCGATCCCACCTTCCTGCCGCAGGATGCTCAACATTCGCCGCATGAGTTCGTGCGACTGATTTACTGTTTGGGTTATGGCGAATCAGAGATACTGACTCCTCCGGGATTGAAGGACAATCCAGGGACCCGGCATTTTTGGGAATTGTTTGCCGAACTAGCCGGTAAGTTACCGTCTAAACAGAAAAAGAGTCAGCATCCCTTATCGGAACGGTTGAACTGGAAAGTGGAAACTCTGAAAGCTCTTCAGGAAAGAGGTGTCTGGCTTCTGGACGCCTCTTTGCATGGGATCTACGGTTTGAAAAAGGCTCCGGGTACAGAGGAAAATAGGTTACCACCGAAGCTTGCAAGTCAACTCCATGAGATCTGGTGGGGGGAATACGGAGGCTATATTGTGGATGAACTGGAACCTGAAGGGATCTGGCTGGTGGGCAAGGATATTGTGAAAGCGTTCCAGAAACTGGAAGTTAATGTCACAGGATGGATTTACCAACCAGGTGCTCAGATGACCTATCATCTTTCAAGAGAATCTCTGAATCAGTTGATCAAAGGTATCGAGGAATATTAGTCCCGATCAGGAGTCTTCATTGCACCTCGCCGCATTCCCCAAAGGGTACCTCGAAGAGATCGCATCGCCGCACGGCATGACGGTCTACGACTGGATCGAGCTCGCCCGCGACCACCTCAAGCCCGCCGGGGTGGAGGGCCTGGAATTCTACGACCGGTTCGTCCACGACCACAGCCCGCAGGAGCTGGAGCGCATCCGCGCGGCCCTCGATGAAGCGGGATTCGCCATGCCGATGATGTGCTACTCCCCCGATTTCACCCACCCCGATCCCGTCTTCCGCTCCCGGGAGATCGAGAAGGAGAAGGCCGCCATCGACCTCACCGCCGCGCTGGGGGGGACGACCTGCCGCGTCCTCTCCGGCCAGCGCCGCCCCGACGTTTCCCGCGAGGACGGCGTCCGCTGGACCGTCGATTGTATCGAGGCGTGCCTGCCCCACGCCGAGGCGCTGAGCATCACCCTTGCCATGGAGAACCATTACAAGGACGGCTTCTGGAAGTATCCTGAGTTCGCGCAGAAAGCCGACGTGTTCCTGGAGATCATCGGCCAGATCGACCACCCCCGGTTCGGCGTGAACTACGATCCCTCCAACGCCCTCGTCGCCGGGGACGACCCGCTGTGGCTTTTGGAGCAGGTAAAGGAGCGCGTCGTCTCCATGCACGCCAGCGACCGATATTTGAAAGGCGGCTCGCTGGAGGACCTGCGCCAGTCGGACGGGACGCTGGGGTACTCGCCTCTGCTGTCGCACGGGGTCATCGGGGAGGGGCTGAACGACTACGACCGGATCTTCGAGATCTTGCGCTCGGTGAACTTCATCGGCTGGATCTCCATCGAGGACGGCGTGGATTCTATGCAGCAGATGGTCGACTCCGCCGTCTTCCTCAGCAACAAGATCGACGAAGCGGCTTGAACCGAAGAGAACGAAAGCATCTAACGGGAAAGATCTAAGGAGAAAGTATACAATGGACCGAAGAAGCGTGCTGCTTTCCACCCTGGCCGTCGCCGCGCTTACGGCGTCCATAACAGGCATGGCGGAGGCGCGAGAGAACCGGCGGACCCCCCCGCAGCAGTATTACGAGCTGCGCGTCTACACCCTGCCCGACCCGGCGAAGCGGGACCGGCTGGAGGCGTTCTGGAGAGACGCGGCGATCCCGGCCCTTCGGCGGTTGAACTACGGCCCGGTGGGGCTGTTCCGGGAGCGCGAGGAGTCGGACGCGCCGAAGCTCTACGTCCTCCTTACCGCTTCCTCGCCGGAGATGCTCCTGAATGCAGACCGGCGGCTCGAAGCCGACGCGCAATTCCGGAAATCGGGCGCGGAGTTCCTCCGCCTGCCGCCCAACGATCCGCCGTACGCCCGCTATGAAAGCTCGCTGATGGCCGCCTTCTCCGGGATGCCCCGGCTGGAGGTCCCTGCCGCCGCTAAAGCGGACCGGCCCCGCCTGCTGGAGCTGCGGACCTACGAGAGCCACAGCGAGCGGGCGCATCTCAAGAAGGTGGAGATGTTCGACACGGGTGAGATCGACCTGTTCCGCCGGACGGGCCTGACCCCGGTCTTCTTCGGGCGCACGCTGATCGGCCCCCGGATGCCCAACCTCACCTACATGCTCGTCTTTGACGACATGGCGGACCACGACCGAAGCTGGAAGACGTTCGTCAACCACCCGGAGTGGAAGAAGATGTCCGCCACGCCGGGCTACACGGATAAAGAGATCGTCTCGGGGATCCGCCGCGTATTTCTCGTTCCGGCCCCCGGCTCGCAGATTTAAAGATGAGGAGAGGGATGACACCGTCACAGGCAACGGCCTGGATGCTGGCCTACTTCCGACAGATCTACAGGGATCGAGTGGAGATCACGCCGGAGGGGGTGAAGATTGTTCCCCTCACCGACGAGAAGCTCTGCGTCGAGGCGCTCCACCTCGCGTACAGCCGGGACGGGCGGCGCTGGACCGCGCTGAACGGCAACCGCCCCGTCCGGCCCGAAACGAAAGAGTGGCGCGTCCGCGACCCGGTCCTCGCGCGCGGCCCGGACGGGCGGTTTCACCTCGTCGCCACCGGCGGCGAGTCGCGGCGCGGGATGCTCTATTCCACCTCCCCCGATCTGATCGACTGGGAGCCGCCCCGCACCCTGCCCGTGATGGATTCCGATCCCGAAGCCCGCAACGTCTGGGCGCCCGAATGGGTGTGGGATGAAGCACAGGGAAACTACTTCCTCTTCTGGTCTTCGTCCCACGGGCGGCACGGTTGGGACGACAGCCGGATCTGGTGCGCCCGCACGCCCGACTTCCGCACGTTCACCCCGCCGCGCCTCCTCTTCGACCCCGGCTTCACCGTCATCGATGCCTCGCTCGTCCGGCACGAGGGAACCTGGTTCATGTTCTTCAAGGACGAGCGGTTCGGCTGCGTGCACGGTGAGCACCGCTTCATCAAAGTGGCGACCGCCCCGCAGCTGGACGGGCCGTACGAGATCCAGGGCGGCCCCGTCACCCCCTCCATCACCGAAGGCCCCGCCGTCTTCCGGCCCGACGAGTCCGGCCCCTGGTTCCTCCTCTACGATCACTGCATGGACAACCACTACGGGCTTTCCGTCTCGGAGGACCTGCTCCGTTGGGAGGAGAGCGGGGAGGCCGAATTCCCCCCGAACGCGCGGCACGGCAGCGTCTTTCCCGTCGCCGAGGGCGAGCTGGATGCGCTGCTCGAACGCTTCGGATAGGGAGAGGAGCATTGGGGAGGCGAAAGGGGACACGGAGCTTCGCTGCGCTCGCTTCACGGAAACACCTGGAAACCCCCGGATAACTCTGAACCCCTGAGGAGCGTCGTAGAAGGGAAAGACATGAAATCCTGCTGCATGTACCTGCTCCTGCTTGGCCTGGGAACGGGACTGATCCGGTCTCCGGCGCGGAGCCAGGTGGAGATCCCCGCCCCGGCCCGCGCGCGTCATGGCATGGTCGCATCGGCGAACGCGCTCGCGTCCCAGGCGGGCGTAGAGATCCTGAAGCGCGGGGGCAATGCCGTCGATGTGGCGGTGGCGGTGGGGCTGGCGCTGGCCGTCACGACCCCGGAGGCGGGGAATATCGGCGGGGGCGGGTTCATGCTGATCCGCATGGCCGATGGGAACTCCGTCGCCCTCGATTACAGGGAGGCCGCCCCCCGAAAAGCCACCCGCACCCTGTACCTGGATCGCGCGGGCAACGTGATCCCTCAGGCTTCGACGGTCGGGCATCTCGCCGTGGGTGTGCCGGGGACCGTCGCGGGATTTGCGCGGGCGCTGGAACGATACGGGACCATGCGGTGGCGGGACGTGGTCGAGCCCGCGCGGAAACTCGCTGAAAAAGGGTTCCCCGTCAGCCACGCCCTGGCCCTGGGCCTGCGGAGTCGGGAATCCCTCCTGTCGCAATTCCCGGAGAGCCGCCGCATATTCCTGAAGAACGGCCTCCATTACCGGGAAGGGGAGATCTTCCGTCAGCCCGACCTGGCGCGGACGCTCAAACGCTTGCAGCAGAAGGGGCCTCGTGACTTCTACGAAGGCGCGACCGCCCGCCTCCTCGTGGAGGAGATGGAGCGAAACGGCGGCCTCATCACCCTGGAAGATTTGAAAGCCTATCGGCCGGTGGAGCGGGAGCCGGTCCGGGGCGAGTACCGGGGCTACAAGATCATTTCCATGCCGCCGCCCAGCTCCGGCGGGGCCGTGCTGATCGAGATGCTGAACATGCTGGAGGGGTACGACCTGGCTGCCCTGGGCCACAACTCCTCCAAGACCTACCACCTGCTGATCGAAGTGATGCGGCGCGGCTTCGCGGACCGGGCGGAGCACTTCGGCGATCCCGCGTTCGTCCGGGTGCCGGTGAACGCCCTGACCTCCGAATCCTACGCCCGGAGCCGCGCCCAATCCATCGACATGAAGCGGGCGACCCCCAGCACAGAGGTGAAGCCGGGCCGCCCGATGCGCGACGAACCGCCGCAGACGACCCACTATACGGTCGTGGACGCGAAAGGGAACGTCGTCTCGAATACGTACACGCTGAACACCGCCTACGGGAGCGGCGTGACGGTGCGCGGGGCGGGGTTCCTGCTCAACAACGAGATGGACGACTTCACCGCCAAACCCGGCAGCCCCAACGCCTTCGGGCTGATCCAGGGAGAGGCGAACGCCATCGCGCCCGGAAAACGCCCGCTCTCTTCCATGACGCCCACCCTTGTGCTGAAGGAGGGAAAACTCTTCGTCGCCCTGGGCAGTCCCGGCGGCCCGACAATCATCAACTCCGTGATGCAGGTCCTCCTCAACCTGATCGATCACGGGATGACGCTGCAGGGGGCGGTCAACGCCCCGCGCATCCATCACCAGTGGCTGCCGGACCGGGTGCGTCACGAGCCGTACGGGCTGGCGCGGGACGTGCGGGAAGCGCTGGAGGCGAAAGGCCACCGGTTCGAGGCGGAGCCCCGCTGGATGGGGGACGTGGAGGCGATCATGATCGAGCCGGGGACGGGGATGCGGTTGGGCGCCTCCGATCCCCGCAACCCCGACGCGGGCGTGAGAGGGTACTGATCGATCCAAAGTCGAAAGTTCAAAGTCGAAAGTCTAAAGTCCAAGGTTTCTAGGCTACGTGACCGTGTCGCCACGTTCCAGATTCTAAACTGGAGCCTTTCGACCTTCGACTTTCGACCTTCGACTTTGGGTCCCTTACACCGGGAGCCCGACCGCCCTCCGCAGAATGAGGATCGCGTCCTGGACGGTCAGGATGCCGTCCGTCACGATGTCGGCGGCCAGCCGCTCACGTGCGGTGGGCGTGGCGACCCTCGTAACGAACCGGAGCGTCAGGATCGCATCGCCCACCTCCACCTTTCGGTTGTCGTTCACGTCCCCGAGGAGGATCCCCACGGGATTGTCCGCGACGACGAGCACCCGCGCCCCCTGGGTGTACGCCATGGAGAGGCCGTCCGGGGAGAAGGTCAGCGACGACCCGACGGCATTCAACTCCCGGTCGAAATGGTGGACCCGCTGCCCGGTTTCCACATCCCAGAAGGAGATGCGGCGGGGCTCCACCGTGATCAGGTACTGTTCGTCCGGGGTGAACATCGTGTGGATACCGACAAAGGGATCCCGTTCACCCAGGTTAAACGTCTGCAGGAGTCGGCCCGTGATGAGGTCCCGGAGCAGCAAGGTTCCGTTATCGAAATTCCGGACCGTGTAGGTCTCGCTTTCGAGATCCACCCGCCCGAACTGCCGGCGCGCCGCGAAATTGGCGCTGCTCAACGTTTCGCTGTGGAGGAGGGCTCCGTCCGACACGCGGTAGACCGACAGCGTTCGGCTTTCCGGGATTCCCGCCATCGGGTCGGGCGAGCGGTACGTGAGGACCGTCAGCAGCCGCCCGTCGGTCTCGAACGACGGGTGGGGATCATCCACCGTCGCCAGGGTGCGAAGGAGGTTGCCGCCGCTCACGCTCCAGGTCTCGAACGTGTTGAACGTATTTCCGGATGCATCTTTCCGTTCTATAGTGCGGGTCAGCAGGGTGGCGCCGTCGGGCGTGAAGGCGAGGGGATGCACCGTCCCTCCCTCGATAGCCAGCGTGCGGATCAGCGACCGGTCCGCGACCCGCCGCAGCTCGACGGCGGTCCCGTTCGGCGGGCGTACCGCGAAGACCTGCCCGTCGGGGGAGACGATCCCCGGCGGCCCTTCCACCTGCCGGACCAGCTGCCCGTCCGAGATGCGCCACTCGCGGGTCCCGCCGGGGCCTTCGACGATCACCGTTTGCCCGCCGGGGCTGAACGAGACCCGGCCGGCAGTCGTTTCCGGCGCTTCCCATACCCGGAGGAGCGTTCCGTCATTCGCCCGCCACACGCGGACCTCCCCTTTTGCGGTGGTCCCCGCCAGCATCTGGCCGTCCGGGGAAAATGCGATATCCCAGATCGCGCGGTAATCCTCCAGCTGATCCACCCGCTGCCCGGTGTCCGTCCGCCAGAAGGTGGTGAGATAGTCCGACACCCCCCGGTCGGTCGTGTTCAGGATGAGGGCGAGGACCGCGAGCTGACCGTCCGGGGAGAAGCCCTGGGGGATGGCGGCGGGGAACTCCCGGATCACCTCGCCGGTGAACGTCCGGCGGAGAAATACGGGCGCGCTCCCTTCCTCGGTCCTTCCCTCCCAGGTCATAATAGAGCGTCCATCCGGGGAGAACTCGAAAAACGCGACGTTGGACAGTTCGGGGAGGATGGGGACCCAGTCGTTGACGACGAACTGCCAGAAGCGGGTGCGGTAGATCGTCCCCTGCGGCGTCTCCTCCGCCTCTCGATAAGAGAGGAGATAGCCGTCATGGTGGAATTGGGGGTAAGTGGCGTTAGGGAAGGTGCGCAGCAGCCGCCCGTCCGTGAGACTCCGTAATTCCAGGCCGCTCGGGCGCCCGAGGAGGAAGAATGCCTCGTTGCGGGCGATGGCGACGATGCCCAGATGGGTGACGTTCGCTCCCAGATCGAGGCTCGGGATCTCCCGCACCACCGATCCGTCCGCCAGGTTCAGGGCCTGGAGGGTCCGGTCGCTCCGGAGGACGTACAGATGGCTCGACCGGGGGGAGAACTTCCACGCGAGGACGTTCTCTACCGTGAAGAGGATATGGTCATCCCGGAATCGCCGCACGATGACGGTGAAGGGATTCGTCGTGGTGGTATCGGGAGTGAAGGTGGTTTCAACCGCATACAGGAAATCGGGGGAGTATTCCAGCCCGCGGGTGCGCCGGACCGTCTCCAGGAGCGTGCTGTCCGTCGCTCTCCAGAACTGGTATTGAGTAGCGCCGGAGACGGATTCCCCCGTCACGAAAACTCCCATGCCTTGTCTGACGGTGGATGTCAGGAAGAGCGGCCGGCGGTTGGCGGAATGGCTGACCGGGATCGTAAAAAGGAGCTTCTGATCGCTCGTCTTCCGCACTTCGGTAAAGGAGGAGGTCCGGAAGGCAAACACATGCCCGGACGGAGAAAAAACGACTCCTTCGGGAGTAAACCCCTGGCTCCAGAGGGCCGGGGCTTTCATCCACTGGATGTTCGGCATCTCCGCCCGCGCTCCGGATGCCATGCTCCCGAACAACGCTGCCGCTGCCAGCAGGCCCGCCCCGATCTGCCAGGCCCGCTTTCTCAACTCAAGGTTCACTCTCATTCTCCTGCCTCTCCATCGTTTCATCCGGCGATGCTTCACGGCATCTCGCCGGCGAGGGCGGCTTTCATCGTTCCGATACACCCGTTGGGTCGCCGGGTCAGGCCGCATCGTTTACTGTGCAGGAGATTCGAGGATCGTGCAGCTGCCTCCTTGTAGAAACTACGGATCGATGGGGAGATCAGGGGCGTTCGGCCCGGCGGAACCAGGCGCTCACGTTCAGCATGGGGCGGTGGAGAGCGCGGCTCTGTTCCGGCCCCAGGACGCTCAGGGCGGTGGAGAGGCTGTCCGAGGTGATGCCGTCCGGGGCGAGGACGGTGACGGCGATCCGGTCGGTGAGGCCGACCCCGGTGCGGGGGTCCACGATGTGGGAGTAGCGGCGGCCCCCGATCTCGACGAACTGCTCGGTGTCCCCGGAGGAGGAGAGGGCGGCGTTCGCAAGGAGGAGGGACTCGGGGGCGCGCCCGACCCATCCCTTGCCGGTGTTCGCGACCTTGATCAACCACCCTCGCTGTCCCGGCGGCGGGCCGCTCGCCACGAGGTCCCCCCCGGCCCCGTACAGGGCGCGGGCGATGCCTTGCCGCTTCAGGGTTCGGATCGCCTCGTCCCCGACGTATCCCTTCGCGATCCCACCGAGATCCAGCTTCATCCCCGGCGCGAGAAGCTGCACTGTCCGGTCTTTGGGATTCAGGCGCACCTTCTCCCATCCCGCCCTCGCCCGGGCTTCCCTGAGCGCCTCCGGAGAGGGAAGCCGCCCCGTCTTTCTCGCCTCCCGCCAGAGGGCGATGACCGGCCCCGCCGTCACATCGAACGCGCCGCCGGTGCGCCGGGCGAGGGATTGGGCGCGCTCCAGGACAGTGAACAGCTCGCGGCTCACCCGGACCGGCGGCCCCCCCGACTTCGCGCTCAGGCGGAACAACTCGCTGGTGGGGCGGTAGTCGTTCATGATATCGTCGAGCTCGGCGATCCGCCGGAACGCCGCCGTCGCCACGCGCTCCGCCGCTATTTTTGAGGGAGCGTAAAAGGTCAGCCGGACCTCTACTCCCATGTGGACCTGCGCGTAGGCGTACCGGGCCAGGCTTGAACCGCGCGCGCGGACGGGCCGGGCGAGGTTTTCTCCGTACGCGGTTTGGCCCCATAATATCCATAATAAGCCGATGAAGAGTCCTCCCACGATTCCGATAAGGTGCCTTCGACCCATGAACCTGTACAACCGTACCTCCAGTGCTTCCGGCCTCACCGGGTTAACCGGGATGATCGGGGGAGATCGCCGCAAGATCCGCCTGTCGGTCTGCGCGCTCTCCGCCCTCATGATGATTTCGCTTCTCCCCGGTTCCCTCGTCGCCGCCCACGCGAAGAAGAAGCCCGCCGCGAAACCGGCGAAAACCGCTCCCGCCCGTTCCGCGAAACCGGCCCCCGCTTCCAAAGCTGCGGCAAAACCCGCGTCGGTGAAGCCCGCTACGGCCAAGTCCACCACGCCCAAGGCCCCGCCCTCCAACGTGGTGCCGGGATCGGCGCAGGGGATGAAGCCGTACACCGAGTCGATTTCCGGCACGCTCGTCAAGTTCGATATGACGCCCCTCCCGGCGGGGGAGATCACCCTCGCCTCGAACCCGAACGACCCGAAGAAGGCCCCGCCCCGGACGGTGAAGATCAAGCCGTTCTGGATGGGCAAGACCGAGCTGACCTGGGACGCTTACGACGTCTGGTATCTCTTCCTCGACGAGCCGGGGAACCAGGGTCCCATCCCGACCGGCAAGGGCGAAGGGATCTCCCGGCCCACCCGCCCCTACGGCGCGCCGGACCGGGGGTTCGGCCACGCAGGGTACCCCGCCATCTCAATGACCTACCTCGCGGCGGAGGAGTACGCGAAGTGGCTGTCCAAGAAGACGGGGAAGAAGTACCGCCTCCCCACCGAGGCCGAGTGGGAGTACGCCTGCCGCGCCGGGACGAACTCGTTAGGCCCGACGGACCCGGCGGCGTTGCAGAAGGTCGCGTGGGTGTACGAGAACGCCGATTTCAAGACTCATCCCGTGGGCCAGAAGCCGGCGAACGCCTGGGGGCTCCACGACATGCTGGGGAACTCCGGGGAGTGGGCGACGGGACTGGACGGCAAGCCGGTCCTGATGGGCGGCTCGTTCAATGACGACGCCGACAAGGTGCACTGCTCCGCCCGCGCTTATCAGACCCCCGACTGGAACGTCACCGACCCGCAGACCCCCAAGGGCAAATGGTGGCTCCCCGACGCGCCGTTCGCCGGGTTCCGCCTCGTCCGCGAAGAATGAGGGACAGGGTGTAGGTGGTAGGGTGTAGGGGGTGAGGGCGCATCCCCTCTCGTCGACGCACAAACTGCTCCTCAGTGGATTTGAGTGTGAGGACGATACACAGGCTCCCAACTCCTCTTTCAGTCTTAAAAAACGGAGTGATCCCCCGGAACAGTAGACAGGAGCGACGGAGGGAGGGATAATATCCCGTAACATCCCGCCGCCGTTGGGTTCGGAATTATCCGGTATTTATTCATCCAACTTGAACCGGAGAAAGGTTTTTATATGTCAGACCAGGAAAAAACGCAGGGTCTCTCGCGGAGAGACTTCATCAAGTCGTCCACCGTGTCGGCTGCCGGAGCCGCCGCCGTGATGGCGTCCGGCAATTACGCGTACGCCGCCGCCACGGATAAGATCCGGGTGGGTCTCATCGGCTGCGGGGGACGCGGCACCGGCGCGGCGGGCGATGTTGCCAATGCCGCCCCCGGCGTGGAGATCGTCGCCATGGGCGACGTGTTCCCGGGCCGCGTCAACGGCTCCCGAAACGAGTTGAAGAAGCTCGGGGACAAGTTCAAGGTCACCGATGCTACGGCGTATTCCGGACTCGATGCCTATAAGCGGGTGATCGACACCAATGGCGTGAACTACATCATCCTCGCCACGCCGCCCGGTTTCCGCCCCCTTCACCTCGACTACGCGATCAAGGCGGGCAAGCACGTCTTCATGGAGAAGCCCGTCGCGGTGGACCCCACCGGCGTCCGCTCCGCCCTCGCCTCCTCCGACCTGGCGAACCAGAAGAAGCTCGGCATCGTCGCGGGGACCCAGCGACGCCACCAGAACAGCTACCGGGAGACGATGCAGCGCATCAAGGACGGCGCCATCGGCGACGTGACCGGCGGGCAGGTGTACTGGAACCAGGGCGGCCTCTGGTCGCACCAGAAGCAGGCCAACGAGTCCGATACCGAGTGGCAGATCCGCAACTGGCTCTACTTCACCTGGCTCTCCGGCGATCACATCGTCGAGCAGCACGTCCACAACATCGACGTGGCCAACTGGGCGATGAAGGGTCACCCGATCCGCGCGACGGGCGTGGGCGGGCGGCAGACGCGTACCTCGCCGGAGTATGGCCACATCTACGACCACTTCGCGGTCGAGCTGGAGTACCCGAATGGCGCTCGGATCCTGAGCATGTGCCGCCAGTAGGACGGGACCCCGCACCAGGTGAGCGAGCACTTCACCGGGACCAAGGGGCGCGCGGACTTCCTCGCGAACGCCGAGCTTCGCGGCGCGAAGGCCTGGCAGTACACCGGGCAGAAGGTGAACCCGTACGTGCAGGAGCATACCGACATGATCGCCAGCATTCGCGCGGGCAAGCCGCTCAACGAGGGGCGTCAGATC
>JAHWJO010000464.1 GCA_019348365.1 Armatimonadota bacterium
CCCCCTCGCTCTCCTGGATCTCCCGGAGGACGGCCTTCAGGCGGTCCTCGAACTCTCCGCGGTACTTCGCCCCGGCGATGAGCGCGCCGATGTCCAGCGCGATGAGCCGCTTGTTCTTCAGGCCTTCCGGCACGTCGCCTTCGACGATCCGCTGGGCGAGCCCCTCGACAATCGCCGTCTTCCCAACGCCGGGTTCTCCGATGAGGACCGGGTTGTTCTTGGTCCGGCGGGAGAGCACCTGCACGACGCGGCGGATCTCCTCGTCCCGGCCGATGACCGGGTCGAGCTTGCCGCGCCGCGCCGTCTCGGTGAGGTCGCGCCCGTACTTCTCCAGCGCCTGGTATTTCTCTTCCGGGTTCTGGTCGGTGACGCGGTGCGCGCCGCGCACTTCGGTCAACGCGCGCAGAACCGACTCGCGGGTGACGGCGTGACGGCTCAACAACCGCCCCATGGGGCCGTTCGCATCGGACGCGAACGCCAGCAACAGGTGCTCGGTGCTCAGGTACTCGTCCTTCAGGTTCTGAGCCTCGTTCCACGCCTGGTTCAATACGTTATTCAACTGGGGGGACACATAAAGCTGTCCCGTGCTCGTCGCGCCGGAGACTTTGGGCAGGCGGCTGATCTCGCCTTCCACTTCCGACGCGAGCTGGCCCGGATTCACGCCGAGCTTCTGCAAAATGGGAGGGACGACGCCCTCCGGCTGCCGCAGCAGGGCGAGCATCAGATGCGCGGGCTCCACCTGGGGCTGCCCCGAGGTCTCCGCGAGGTTCTGCGCCTGCTGCAACGCCTCCTGAGTTTTAACGGTCAAACGATCCAGACGCATTTCGATCACGTCTCCTTTCTCAATAGCTTCCTCATTAGAGTTTATTCTGTTTCTATCACCTACTATGAGTGCATCCTTATCAAGGTGGTTCCGGCATTTCGCGGGAATTCCTTCTTATTTTTACCCGGAATGGCAAAGGCTCCCCCCGGTGTTTTGGGGGAAGCCCTGATGCGTGTCCACCGGATCGTTCCGGTGCGGTTTTATGGGACGGGTGAGACGTTATCCGGCGGAAGAAGGCGTCGATTCCGCCTTCTCCACTCGGATCGTGCCGTCTCCCTCGGGGTGGAACCGCCGGGCTTCCCGGTCCTGTTCGTCGATGGGCGCGGCGGCGTCGTGCGCCGGCTGTCCCGTCTCCATGAACGTCTTCACCCGCGCGAGGTCCGCATCCATCATGTGCTTCGCATCCGCCCCTAGCAGGGAGGCCACCGCATGGCCCACCGCGCCTGCCGGAGGGTTGTACGACATCCGGATGTCGACCCGCGTGCTTCCGTCGCCGTTCTCCTCGAAGTGGAGGATACCGGCGTGGCCCACCGTCGAGCCTTCGACGCTCTTCCAGGCCAGCCGCCGGTTCGGCTCGCGCTGGGTGATCACCGAATCCCACTCGAACGTGATCCCGGCAGGACCCGCCACCTTCCAGTGGGAGACTTCGCCGTTCGCGCCGCCCACGCTGACTTCCCTTACGTTGTGCATGAAGTGGGGGAAGTTCTCGAAGTGGGTGAAGAAATCGTAGACGGTCTCCACCGGTGCGTGGATGTTGATCGTCTTGTGGAGGTCCACCGCGCGACGGCCCGCGCCCACGCCGGTCAGGCGCTCCATCTCCAGGTTGGTGAAGCCGCGCGCGAGCAGCCCCAGGCCCAGGGCGCTCAACATCGTGCCCGTGAAATCCTTGTGCCCGGAGCCGTAGAGGGCGAGCGCGCCGCCGGCGGCCCCGGCTATCGCACGGGTGGCGGGGGACCAGTTCTCCTGCATGAAATCGGGCTCCATGCCGGGGCGAGGCCCGTAGCCGCCCTGCAATCCCGGCCAGTCGCCGCGCTTCTGATGCACGTCCAGCCGGTTGTCGATCCCCTTGACGCCGCGTACGGCGCCCACGGCCCGGAGGAGCGCGTCCTTTTCGCTGTCGAGGACCGGGCCGCTCAGGGTCACTTCCCCGTTGTTCGCCGTCACTTCAATGGAGCCGGGGTGAGAGACGACCCGGCCCAGCGTCGCCCGAACCCGCGCTACCTGCACTTCATCCGAAACGTCTTCCGGGTGCATGGCGGATTGCATCTCCGCCACAAAGCCTTTCGTCCGATTTCTCATGTCGCGGACGGTCTTTCCCGCCGAATCTTCCGTCGCGTGGAGCGCGTGGGTCGCCTGATCCCGAAGCAGCGCGCGCCGCCGGTCGCCCTGGTTCGGATCCATCAGGTACATCATTCCCGCTCCGATACCCAGGCCGAACAAAAGGGATGCCGAGGTGTCTTTATCCATGGTTCACCTCTCTTTCAATAAGGATAGAAGGAGATCCCGAAGGATCATTTGGGTCTAAAATCCAGCATGGAAGGGGATACGCGGAGCCCGGCCCCGATCCTTTTCCCAAGGAGTCCTGTGACAAGGCCAGGCTCCGCAGCTTCGGGCTAGCGATGGGCCGTGGTCAGCTCCCGCTGCCCCGTATGCGTTCCTTCGCAGAATTCTTCGATCATCTTGCGGTTGAAATCCGGGAGGTCGTCTGGATTCCGGCTGGTCACCAGGCCGTGATCCACGACCACGGGTTCGTCCACCCAGTCTGCGCCGGCGTTCTTCAGATCCTCCTGAATAGAGTGGTAGGAGGTCATCCGGCGGCCTTTCACCGCTCCGGCGTTGATCAGGGTCCAGGGGCCGTGGCAGATCGCCGCGACCGGCTTGCCGGATTCGAAGAAGGAGCGGACGAACCGCAGCGCCTTCTCGTTCGTGCGGAGCTTATCGGGGTTCAAGACGCCGCCGGGGAGCACCAGCGCGTCGTAGTTCTCCGGGCGGGCCTGGTTCAACGGCTCGTCCACCGGGAAAGCGTCGCCCCATTCGGTATGATTCCAGCCTTTGACTTCCTTCTCATGGGGGGAGACGATGTGCGCGATGGCGCCTTCTCGTTCCAGCGCCTGTTTCGGCTCGGTCAACTCGATCTGCTCGAAGCCCTCCGCCACGAGGAGGGCGACTCGCTTGTTCTGAAGCCGGTTTGCCATAGCGAACCTCCTTTGTTCGTATTCGGATGTTCGTATTCGGGCTCATCCCTGAGCCGTAAGGCGGCGGAACCGGTATTTCTCCGCCCCGGTTCCGCCGTTAGGATCCGTCCTCCAGGAGTTCGACCCCGTCAACTCCTGGGGAGTCGTGGTATAATCCTTCTACCCCGTCCCCCCCGATGTTATGTGCAAGCACCGCTCGCCGACTTCCCGGACGGCGGAATCTCCCCCGGAGTCGCTATGCCCCGCCCCTTCGATCTCATCCTCCACTCCCCCACCCTCTTCGACGGCTCCGGCGAACCCGCGCAGACCCGTAACGCCGATGTCGGAATCGCAGGCGGCCGCATCGAAGCCATCGGCGACCTCTCCTCCCGCGACGCCCGCGAACGCCTCGAATTGAACGGCCTCGCGCTCGCCCCCGGCTTCATCGACATCCACACCCACACCGACGTTTCCATCCTCCACAACCCCCGGATGGAAAGCTCCGTCAGCCAGGGCGTGACGCTGGAAGTGGCGGGCAACTGCGGCCTCTTCCTCGGCCTCACCACGCCCGGCGAGGGGTTCGACCTGGAGCGCCGGCTGAGCCACAACGCGGGGGGCATGAACTGGACGAGCGTCGCCGGGTATCTGGATAGAGTGCAGGATCAGGGGTGCGCCGCCAACCTGACATTCCTGGCGGGCCACGGCACGCTCCGCAAGCGGGCGATGGGCCTGGCGAACCGCGAGCCTCGCCCCGACGAGTTGGAGCGGATGAAATCGCTCATGCGGGAGGCGATGGATCAGGGGGCCATCGGGATCAGCACCGGCCTGGAATACACGCCCAGCCGGTACGCCCACACGGAGGAGTTGATCGAGGTCTCGAAGGTGGCGGCGGAGTGCGGTGGCTTCTATGCGACCCACATGCGGAACGAAGCCGAAGGCCTCCTCGACTCGGTGGAGGAGACGCTGCGGATCGCGCGGGAGGCGGGCATCCCCGTCCAGCTCTCGCACCACAAGGCGGAGGGCAAGCCGAACTGGGGCCGGGTGAAGGAGAGCCTCGCCATGATGGACGCCGCCCGCGCCGAAGGGCTGGACGTGCTCTGCGACCAGTACCCCTACACCGCG
>JAHWJO010000465.1 GCA_019348365.1 Armatimonadota bacterium
AGTTCCCCATCCCCCGGAGTGGTCTGGTGAGCGGGAACGTGAGCCTGAAAGGGCCGCTCTCCGAGCTCGTCACCTCCATGGACCTCTCCGGAGATGCGGTGGTCTTCGGCGGGACGACCTTCGACACCGTACGGCTCGATGCGACCTTCGCCCCCCGGACGGTCCGGATCGAAGAGTTCCTCGCGACCGCCCCCGGCATCCGACTCACGGGAGAGGGGGCATTGGGGCGTGCGGCCGGTCCCTTCCCCGGCGCGCGCGCTGCCGAACCGGATGAGCAGCGTCCCCTGGAGCTGGTGCTGCGGATGGAAGACACCCAGATCCAGCGGCTCGTCCAGACGGTCCAGGGGATTCCGGCGCTGCGTCGGACCCGTCTGGGCGAGCAGATCCTTCCGGTCGCGAACACCCCCCGCACCCCTCTCACCGGGGAGCTCGACATGCGGCTGGCAGTGGCCGGCCCGATGGACGACCTGCAAGGCGACCTCGATTTCAATGTGGACAGCCTCCAGGTGGGCGCGCAGGAGTTCGAGGTGGCGCAGGGTTCGTTCGCCATCAACGGACGGCGTCTGGTGGTCCAGTCCCTGCGCATCGTAGAGAATGAGGAAGACGGCGCCATCGTGACGGCGAGCGGCACCGGAGCGTACGCCGGCGACCTCAATTTCGTGCTGAGAGTCAACAACCTGGATCTTCAGACGCTGGCTCCCTGGCTCGGCGTCGGCCGTGCGGGCCGGGACCTGCGCGGGAAGATCGAGGTCATGCGCGTGGAGATCACCGGCACCCGCGACGATCCCATCCTCCAGGCATCGCTGCTGGCGCGGAACGTCGGCACCGGCCGGAACGTCGTGGACGAGGTGAATGCTCCGGACATCCATGCGGAAGACGGTATGCTGACCATCGGCCAGCTGCTCATCCGTAAGGAGGTTTCGGAGCAGGAAGGGACGGAGGTGCAGAGCGTCGTTTACGGCTCCCTTCCGTTCACGATCTACCCGCTCGATTTTCCGAAGAACGGGCCGCTGGACCTCCACGCGCGGGTGGACGAACAGAACCTCGGCCTGCTCGCCGTCTTCTTCCCGATGATCCAGGATGCTGGCGGCACGTTCGGGGGGGATTTGCACGTGACGGGGACGATGGCGAAGCCCGTGGCTTCCGGATCGTTCGCCCTCCGGGACGGGAGCGTGCAGCTTGCCCAGTTCAAGAACCGCTTCACGGACCTGAACGGCCGCGTAACGTTCGATAAAGACCGGATCGTACTGCCGGAGTTCCGGGGGGCTTCCAGCATGGGCGGGAGCTTCGTCATGGCCGGGTCCGCCTCCCTGGTGCGGTTCCCCAACGGGCCGGTCCAGTTGACGATACGGACGGACGAAGCCCTGGCGATGGAGGCGCGGAACGCCTCGCAAATCTTCGATGAACAATTCGAAGGCCGGGTGGAGGCCGACGTCGCCGTGACCGGGACGCTGATTCAGCCCACTGTGCGGGGGTTCGTCCTTGCCCGGAACGGGACCCTCGAACTGCCGGAAACTCCCCTCACCGGGACGCCGCAGGCCGCCACCCTTCCTCTCCCGAATCCGACATTTGATAATTTCCGTCTCGTGGCCGGAGAGGGTTTTATGGTGAAGCGCGGCACGCTTCAGGCGGAGATGAACGGTGAGCTGCTGGTGGACGGCCAGTATCCGATCTCGATAGAAGGTGAAACTACCGGGCAGGAGGACCTGCTGACCGCAGTCGGGCGGTTCACCATCGACCGGGGGCGCGTGCGGGTTGCCACCCGCACCTTCCGCATCCAGGACGGCAGCACCGTCACGTTTGCTTACCGCGCACCGGACCCGCCCCGGATTCGGATGGATATCGAAGCGATGACGCGGGTGTACGGAGTCTCCGGGCTGGACCGCGAGCGGCGGCAGTACCAGGTGACGGTGAACCTGACGGGCCCGCTCGAAAACCCAAACATCTCGTTTGAATCGGACCCGCCGGGGCTGAACCGCCGCCAGATTCTGGGGGCGCTCGGCTATCAGGCGGAGCTGGAAGCGATCTTCCGGGGCGGGTCGGAAGCGGACCGGGCGCTCCGGCAGGGACTGGCGCAGGCCTTCACCGGCGCGGTCGCTCCCGCCTTCTTCGAGCCCATCGAATCGGCGTTCGTGCGGGCGCTCAACCTGGAGGAATTCTCTCTCTTCTACGATCTTGAGTCCCCGCTCCAGGTTCAGATCACCAAACACCTGTTCAATAAATTTTATCTCACCTACCGGCGGGAATTGAACGCGGGTGATCCGGACTATATGCTCAAGATCTACTACCGGGTCACGCCCCGGATCAACTTGAGCTACGTGACGGACGAGCGGAACATCAACACGTTCCTGATAGAAGGGCGCTTCCGCTTCTGATCGGCCTTCTACCCCCCCACGCCAGCAGCAGGAAGGGGGACCTCTCCCCCAATCCCTCCCTGCGTTGGGGAGGGGAGCCGAACGCGTTCATGAATCGATTAATTCCATGTAATACCGTCCTCACTATTGAACCCCACCAGAAAAATTACGTCGGAGGGCGGTTGCGAAGGTCCGATTCTTCTGTATCTGACCAATCCTATTGATCGGTGGGGAGGGAATAACGGGGGGCTAACGAACCCGAAGGGGTGATGCCCGTACAAAACGCTGGTCGTGAAAAGCTCATCTTCCCCCGGCCCGATTCTTTGTCGTCTCTCCTGCCCGGCGATTTCTACCGGCTTCCTACTATGGAGGCCGCCCGTGCCTTGGTCGGTAAGGTGCTGGTGCACGAGACGGCGGGGGAGCGGCTCGCCGCGCGTATCGTCGAGACGGAGGCGTATCTGCACGACGACCCCGCCTGCCACGCCTTCCGTGGACGCACCCCCCGGAACGCCCCCATGTGGGGGCCGCCGGGACACTGGTACGTTTACCGCATCCACCAGCAGTGGTGCATGAATCTCGTGACTGCGCCGGATGGGGTTCCCGAAGCCGTGCTGCTCCGGGCGGCGAAACCCCTGGAGGGGATTGGGCGGATGCAAGAGCGACGGGGTCGGGAGGACATGCGGGAATTATGCTCCGGGCCGGGCAAGCTCTGCCAAGCGTTCGGCGTGGAGATCTCGTTCACAGCCTCCGACGCTACGCGCGGTCCCCTGCGGCTGGAGGAGTGGGGTTTCGTACCGCCGGAGGTCGTTGCTACCACGCGCATCGGCATCACGCATGGAGCGGGACTCCCCTACCGTTTTCTGGAGGCGGGGAGTGCCTTCGTCTCGAAAGGGATCCGGCGGCGCGCCGGGGCCGGAGAATGATCGGGGAACATGGCTTGAGATGCGCATGGGGCAGACGCATGAGGAACGAGTGAAATCATCAACGGAACATATGGCTGCGCCCTTCTCGCTTCAACTGCCGCCGGATGAGCGGCTGCTGCTGGCCTGCGCCGCCCCCCCGGAACTGCACGACCCCGAACACCTCGCCCGGCTGGCGGCGGCGGTGACGGACTGGCCGGCGTTCACGGAAAAGACTCTTCAGGCGAAATTCGCGCCGCTCGTCTTCTCTCGCCTCAGCGAGCTGGATCTCCGCCGGACGATCCCGCGCCCCCTCTTCATGCGGCTGGCGGCGGCGCAGGTCGCGGCGGACGGCGCGGCCCGTCGCTTTCTCGCCGAGCGGGACCGGATTCTGGGCACGTTCGCGGAGGCGGGGATTTCCGCACTGCCGCTCAAAGGGTGTGCCCTCGCGGATACCCTTTACGGCGACCCCTCCCTCCGGCCCATGGGGGACCTCGACCTTCTGCTCCGTAATGAAGGGTTCGATGCCGCCATGTCAACGCTGTCGGGATTCGGCTACCGGACGGACGGAGTCGATCCCCGGGGCGAGACTTTCTTCTACCACCCGGAGCACCACCTGTTCATCGACGCGCACACTGCGCTCGATCCCTCCGGACGTTTCCGCATCCCGGTCGAAGAACTCTGGGACGCCGCCGCGCCGCTCCCGCGTTCCCCGCAAGGGGGTGGAAATTCTCCTCCGGAATGGCAGACTCTCTCGGTGCAGCACCACGTCGCCCACGGGCTGCTCCATGCGGCTCGGCACCGGCTGGACAGCCTGGGTCCGCTCGTGGATGTGACCTGGCTGGCGGCGCGCTGGCCCGACGCC
>JAHWJO010000066.1 GCA_019348365.1 Armatimonadota bacterium
GGAAGCGGGATAGCGAATCTCCGTCTCGATCTCGGCCCCGCTTTCCGCAACCAGCGTGATCTTCGCCCGGGCATCCGCCTGGTTTTCCTCCAGCGAGTAGCCGGGGAGATGCGTCATCTCACTCCCGCCATCCTTCACGACGAGCAGGGAACTGTCCCGCGCGCTGAGGGGAGTGTCGCCGTAGTCGGCGGTCTCGTCCGTGGGGTCGAGCCAGACGGGTTTTCCCGCCACTTCCGCCCGGACGATGCAGTGGTCGAACGAGTTGATGGACGGCAGCCACTCCTTCAGATCGATTCCGTCCGTCGCGCTCACCAGCACGGGGGACGCCGGGATTCCCGCCAGGTCCATCATGGTGATGAGGAGCGTCGCTTTGTCCTTGCAGTCGCCGTACAGCTTCTCAAAGACTTCCGCCGCCGCATGGGGTTTATACGCCGACAGGCCGAACTCCAGCCCGACGTAGCGGATCTTGTGCGTCACCCAATCGTGGAGGGCGCGCGCCTTCTCCTCGTCGTTCGTCTTCCCCGCGATGAGCTTCTGGACCGTGGCGCGCATCGCGGCGTTCGGGACGGCCTGGGGTTTCGCCAGCCCCTCGTACCACCGGGCGATCTCCTCCCACGTCGGGATCGTGGTGAGGTCGAGCCAGGTCGTCACTTCGTATTGCGGGGGCATGTACGGCTCGGTCTCCAACGGCTTGACGTTCTTCACCTCCCACACCATCGTTTTCGTCGTTCCATTGCTGGAGGTGGTGAAGGCGGGCTTCAAGCGGGCCTCGTTGTAGACCCGGTGGCGGATCGGCATATTCGCAGGCGTGGTGATCGTGAGGCGGCTCAGACTGATGGGGGTGACGCCGTTGAACGCCCACGTCTCCGAGAAGTGCCCCTTCATGAAGATCGGCTTGCTGGTAACGCGATAGGTGTAGTCGATGACGGACTCGTCCTCGATGCCGGGCATGGAAAAGCCGACGTACATCGAGTCGTCGTAGAGCGGGTAGTCGGTGTAGGGGGAGGCGGTGCGGATGTCGGATCGCTTCACGTCCATGATCTTCCCGGAGGGGCTGATCGACCGGGCCTGAACGACCTCCAGATTCTGGTAGCTTTTGTTATAAGGCAGGCTGATCTCGGCGAGGTCGCGGGCGCGCTTGTTGAAGAACTTATAGGCGATCCGGTACTCCGCGATTTCGGTCCCGTCCGGCTTCACGGTGACGGACCCGATATCGAGGATCATCGCGTAGTTCTCTTTCGGGTAATCGCTCGCTTTCGGGGCGTTCTTGATCGCGGCGCGCAGCTCCGGGTCCATCAAACTCGGGCGATCCGCCGGGGATTTTTGAGGGGCGGCTTTAACGGCTCGCTTTTGCCCGGCGGCTTTGGGCGCAGGCTTGGGTTGGGATCGGGTAGCAGGCCGGGAAAAGGCCGGGGACGCGGCATGGAGGACGGCGAACCCCACGCAAGCCAGTAAGGCGCCGGTTCGGACGCGAGATAAGGGGGAAGCCTTCATGCGGGCGACTCCTGTAAGGCGGGAGGAAGGACGTTCGATGGAATTCTCAACGCGGAGAAGCCTTAAACGTTGCGGGTAATTACGGGAGGGACCGGCGGTTAAACCGCCTGGCTGACCCCGTTCTTGCCAGATGCCAAAGGAAAGGAGGAGCGGGGTACTCCGGCTCCTCCTCATCTACCCCTCTATTCCATTAAGCAGGCGGTCTTTCCTGCAGCGATTTAATGGATTAATTGTCTTCGTTTTCTTCCCGGTCCTCGTCCTCGCCGTCACCGGAGTCCTCCACAACCACGCCCCCCACGCCGGGCATTCCGACCATGACGGTCGTGATGGACTGGGGCGAGATGGAGACCGCCGGGATGAGGGGGACGTTGGTCTTCGTCGCCGCGTCATATCGCTGGGTCACGATCTTCTCGTCGCCCATGGCAGTGACGGAGACGGTGATGGGGGAGCCCGCCTTGAAGATCCCCGCCGGGATGTTGCACCGGAGCACGTCGGGGCCGAGGAGCCACCCGCGCTTGATCCGGTCCGCCAGGCTGACATCGTTCCACTGGCCGGAGCGCTGCACCATGCCGAATTTCGGGTCGCCCGCGCTCCACCACATCACCGCCTGATCGCCCGATTCGCCCTTCATACCGACCGCCGTCACGAGATAGCCCTTCGCGCGCGGGACCTTCTCCCACGCGACGAGGATCGTCTTCGACGGATCGAGCGGGTCGCCGGGTTGCGGCGCGACGAGGTTCACGGGATCAAGGAAATCGAGCTCCGCCGGGAGGTCGGTCGTCACGTTGCCCGCGTAGCTCCGCAGAGCGTAGGTCCCCTTCGCCGACGCCTCTTTGGGGAGCGCGGAAATCTTCGGATCGCGGGGGGCGGCGGTGGAGCCCTTGAAGTCGCCCATCTGCTTCGTCCAGGAGTCGAGGGTGTAGGTGACGGGCTGACCGGCAGGGACGGCGGTGGCGCAGCCGTAATAGTAGCTCATCCTGAACTGCTGGTCCTCCACCTTCGGGAGGGTGAAGTTGTCCACCGGGAGGGGGATTGTCTTCCCGACCTTCAGGCCTTCCGGCACGTCCGCTTCGGCTTTCGCTCCGGCGGGTGCGGTCTGCGGCGACCAGAGCCCCATGTTGAGGGATTTCTTGGGCGCGCCGTCCAGGCCGGGGAGGTTGAACGGGAGGTTCTTGGGGAGCCCCGGCGGCAGGGCCATCTTCATCGTCATGGTGGTGGGGTTGACGGTGTACCACGCGCGGCGAGTCACGGCTTCTGACGGAGCGGCGGCGTGCGCCTGAAGGGAAGCCATCCCCCAGGCGGCGCAGAGGAGCGAAAGAGCGGTGCGACGATTCATCGTGATCTCCATGGTGTAAACGCTGAGGGCCTGCTTCTTTTATTATAGCGTAGTTGGGGCGGGACCGGGGACATGCGGGGATCCCGTGGCGGGTATTCTCCTGATGCGATCAGGAAAATGCCACGCCGTCGTGTATACGAACGGAGGCAAGCGGGTACAACACCGTATTTGTCATGGCGGTCGGGAGCGCAAGTTGCTTCGAGTGGCATGAGTTGCCGGGAGCCGCAACAGACCGATTTTTTGGTACCTATGCAGAGATGGTCTACTCTGTAATTCCAATCGGTGAGCCTCCCTTCCATGTCCTTCCGACTCTTTTCCATGTCCTTCTGAGCGAAGCGAAGAATCTGCGTGTACGCTCAGAGGTGAAACGCAGATCCTTTGCTGACGCTCAGGATCTCAGGTACTTCCTAGTCGATTCGTATGTCCTACCAGAAAGAGAGGCCTACCAGTAATTACTGGGAAAGACCGGGTAAATTTGCTACACTCTCCCCAGGAGATTCCACCCATGTCTTCCCCCATGACACGCACGCAGGTCTGCCGCGTACTCGGCGTCTCGCCCAAGAGCCTGTACCTCTGGGAGCGGGCCGGGAAGATCCCCGCGCCCTCCCGCGACCGCCGGGGGTGGCGGGTCTACTCCCCCGAAGAGGTGGAGGTCATCCGGCGCTTTCTCTCCCCCGCCGGTCTCCATCCGGCGAGCCCGATTGATCCCCGCGAGGGTTCCTCCATGAGCCCGGAATCCCGGCTGGAGGGTCTGAGCGCCCGCAACCAGCTTCGCGGCACGGTCACCTCCCTTCACGGCGACGGCGTTCTCTGCGAGGTCGTCCTGCGCCTGGGCGACGGGCAGGAGATCGTCTCCGTCGTCACGCGGTCATCGGTGGAGCGGATGGGCCTGGCGGTCGGGCAGGAGGCGACGGCGGTCATCAAGTCCACGGAGGTCATGCTGTTCAAATGAGACTCGGCTGGTTCATCCTCTTCGCCCTGGCGTTTTTCTTCGTTCCGGCCCGGAAAGCCGAATGAGTCCCGTTCGCCGCGCGCTGATCGCTTCGTTCGCCCTGCTCCTCCTCCCCGCGTGCGCGCAATCCGCCACGGTCCGGATCTTCGCCGCCGCATCGCTGTCGGACGCCTTCCGCGAGATCGGCAGGAACGTCGAGCGCGCCCGCCCTGGCAACCGGGTCGAGTTCAGCTTCGCCGGGAGCCCGCTCCTGCGGACCCAGATCGAGCGGGGCGCGCCCGCCGACGTGTTCGCGTCCGCAGATTTCGAGCAGATGAGGCCGCTCCAGCGCCGGGGACTCGTTCATCCCCCCCGCGTCTTCGCCCGGAACCGGCTCGTCGTCGTCACGCCTGCCACTCGCAATAAGGTCCGGAGCCTCCGCGACCTCGCGCGACCGGGGATGAAGATCGTCGTCGCCGGGCCGACCGTCCCGGCAGGCCGCTACACCGCGCAAATCCTCCGGAAGATGAGCGGGGGCGGCTCCTTCTCGATAGAGTTCCAGCGGCGCGTCGAGGCCAACGTGGTGAGCCGGGAGACGAACGTGCGGGCGGTCCTCTCGAAGGTCGCGCTGGGGGAGGCGGACGCGGGGTTCGTCTACGCGACCGATGCCGCCACCGCGAAGGGGCGGGTCCGGGCGCTGCCGATCCCGGCATCGATGAACGTCACCGCCGCGTACCCCGTCGCGGTCCTCCGCGCTTCACGCGTTCAGCCGCAGGCGTCCGCGTTCGTGAAGGAATTGTTGAGCCCGCGCGGCCAGGCGGTCCTGCGGAAGCACGGGTTCCTCCGCTGAGATGAGACCCCATGCTCCGGAGGGACGGCGGGAGGGGTTATGGAAGCTCTGGGTCGCCTCGTCGGGCCTCCTGCTGTTCCTCGCCGTCCCGCTCCTTTCGCTCCTGACCGTCCTCCGTCCGGGCGCGTGGCTGGCGCAGCTCCGCAGCGAGACGGCGATGCAGGCCCTCGCGCTGACCCTCCAGACGACGGCGGTTTCCACGCTGCTCTGCGTCCTTCTGGGGCTGCCGGTCGCCTACCTCCTCGCCCGCGCCGAGTTCCGGGGCCGGGAGATTGTGGATACGCTGGTGGACCTGCCGATCACGATTCCGCCGGTGGTGGCGGGGGTGGCGCTCCTGCTGGCGTTCGGACGCAACGGCCTTCTGGGGCGCACCCTCGACCTCTGGGGGGTGCAGATCGCCTTCACCTCGGTCGCTGTGGTGATGGCGCAGGTCTTCATCGCGTGCCCGTTCTTCGTCAAGACGGCCCGCGCGGGGTTCGCGGCGGTGGACCCCCGGCTGGAGAGCGCCGCGCACACCCTCGGCGCGAACCGGTGGCGGGCGTTTTGGACCGTCATGCTCCCCCTCGCGCGCCCGTCGCTCGTCGCGGGGACGGCGCTGGCGTGGGCGCGGGCGCTCTCGGAGTTCGGCGCGACGATGATGTTCGCCGGGAATGTCCCCGGCCGCACGCAGACCCTCCCCCTCGCGGTCATGACCGCCATGGAGACCGATTTGGAGACCGCCGTCGCCGTCTCGATCCTCGCCCTGTTGCTGGCCGTCGTCGCCCTGATCGCCGCCCGGACCTTCGCCCGCCGGTGGAGCGTGCCCGGTGTTTAGACGGAAGGGAGAATCCCCCTCACCCCGGCCTTCCCCAGGGTCCGGCCCTCTCCCAGAGGGAGAGGGGCCTAACGTACATCATTTCGGACAGTGGTCCCCTCTCCCTCTGGGAGAGGGGGTAGGGGGTGAGGGGAACCTTCACTTCGATGCCGCTCTCGCGCTGGGGGCCTTCACCCTCGATGCGGCGTTCGAGGCGCGCGCGGGGGAGACGGTCGTCCTCGTCGGGCCGAGCGGGGCGGGGAAGAGTCTCTGCCTGAGCCTCATCGCGGGACTCCTCCGTCCCGACCGCGCCCGCATCGCCCTGGGGGAACGGGTCCTCTGCGACACGTCCGGCGGGGTGGATCTTCCGCCGGAATCCCGACGGGTCGGGCTAGTGTTCCAGGAGTACGCCCTGTTCCCGCATCTCACGGTACGGGAGAACATCGCGTACGGTCCCCGCGCCCGCCGCCGCTCCCGGAAAGAGGTCGATGAGAACGTTAAGAAGTGGGTGGAGCGGTTCGGGCTGAAGGCGTGGGCGGGGGAGCGGGTGGGCCGGATTTCGGGAGGGCAACGGCAGCGGGTCGCCCTCGCGCGCGCCCTCGCCTCCTCGCCCGAGGCGCTCCTGCTCGACGAGCCATTCAGCGCCCTCGACGTGACGACCCGCGCCGCCGTACGGGGGGAGGTCCGCGCCTTCCTCAAAGAGGTGGGACTGCCGACCGTCCTCGTCACCCATGACCCTCTCGATGCGCTGGTATTCGGGGACCGGATCATCGTGCTGGAGGACGGGCGAATCACGCAGTCCGGCCCGAAAGAGGAACTGCTGATGCGGCCCCGCAGCCCGTTCATCGCGGAACTGGCGGGGCTGAACCTCTACCGCGCCGAGATTGCGGCCGGGGAGGGGCTGAAGGAGGCCCGCGTGGGAGAGGTGGTGTTCCATGTGCTCGCGGAAGGGGTGTCCGGCCCCGCCTACCTCGCATTTGCGCCGTCGGAAGTGACGCTCGCGTCGGAACGCCATCCCGGTTCGGCTCAGAACGTCTTCGAGGGGAGGGTGAAGGAGATGCTGCCGCTGCCGGATCGCCTCCGGGTGCTGCTGGACGTGGGGGCGGGGCTGTCGGCGGAGATCACGCGGGAGGCCGCCGCCGCGCTCCACCTCGCCCCCGGCCAGACGCTCTGGGCGACGGTCAAAGCGACCGCCATCCACGTTTATCGGTGAATCTCTAACGCCAAAAAGAACTTCAAAAAATCAAGAAAACTACTTTACAAGACATGATCTTCATGGTATTCATTACAAAACAGACCGAGCAAGTGGCCTATTAAGGGATCTTAAAGGAGGACCGTATGGAGTGGTTTAAAGCCGTTCTTCAGCAATTGCCTACTGCCGCAACAAATCCACTCGCTTTTGTGGCATATGTTGCCGTCGTTATTGCATGGGTCGTAGTTGCTGTAAAAGTATCTACCTACAAGGTTTTAATGAGCAAACTTGATCACATTCCATCTGAGGATAGAAGAAATGTCCTTGAAATACAAATGGGACCGATGCCGGAGCATATATCGCCAAAAGACTACCTTGAACTGAAAAAGCGTCAATATCTGCTTTTCGGCTTTTTGACTGTTTGTGGCGCTGTTGTGATGCTTTTCGCTATGGCTACAGTTAGGGCCGGTAATTCCGGCAATTTAACTGTTGGCGAAGAAACAGTGGTAAAGACTAAAGCGGACATATTCGATAAATTATATCCTCAGTATGAAAGATTAAGAAAAGGAGAATATGCAGATCCTGAGATTCAGAAATCAGTGAGAAGTAAAATATATGATGAAGCTCCCAGATTAGCTGATCAGATGTTACTGGTTTCTGACCAACAATTGGACTTCGGCTATGAAATTCTAAAATACTCCTATGCAACTTTACCATTGATTATGGCTGCTTCTGTCTCAACACATTCTTCCGAAAAGAAGGATTGGTCAGATCAAGCGATTATTAGTTCCAAAAAAGCACTTGCGTTATTAGAACATGCTAAAGATATGCTTAAGAACAGTAAAGATCCTCGTGGCCTTTACAAATGGATACTCGAGGATTCTGCTATTGACCGAACGCGTTACTATTTGGCAATTGCTTTGGCTATTAATGCTAAGGAGAATGGCGATGCCTCAGTAAGCCAAGTGTTGGAAGTTCTCAATGACATCACGCCCAACTATAAACGTATGTATCCGCCTGCTAGTGAAGATCCTCATCTGGAATGGGCTCTAAAGCAGCTTGCTCTGAAGGAAGAAGGCAGATGATGAAAATAATATTCAGTTCAGTATGTGGTCTTCTGGTATTCGTCGTTCTCACTGGCTGCAACGATGGTATGAACAATGTTTCTGAGGTAACGGTCAGTAGCAACACGTCGAAAAAACAGGCTCAGACAGAGGAGAACACGATTAACAGACATTCAGATCCTCAAACCCCTCCAGGAGGTGGATCGGATCCCCCGAAACGGGTTGAATTAGTAAATCGTCTTTTAAACTCCGACCCTAAAATTGGTCAGTATGATCTCCATGCTCAGAATGCCGATCAAGGGCTCTATGTCAATGGGACTGTACCCATCACAGCCGATATCAATTACATCATGGATGAAACGTCCAATGGTCTGGACTCCTATTCTAGAATAAATTCCAGAACTTTTTTACAGATGGATCTGCCTATCAAGGAAGCAAAAAATATGAGAATGGCTATGGCAGATCTACGAAAAGATTTAGCATCGAATCCCCACCTGCAAGGTATCCACTTTAATGTCCTACAGTCCAACAAAAGAGTGAGAGTTACTGGCGCCATTCCTGAATCTGTCAATGCCAATGAAATCACCAAGATGATCCAAGGATCGCTTGAGACTTCATCAGCGGTGAACTTACACTTTCGTCCCGATATCATCCCTGGCGGAGGAGGATCCGACCCTCCTAAAGGCGGGGGTGGGGCGGGCGCAAATCCGATACGGCCTCTAATTCCGCCAGTCCCGAGGGGGCCGCGTTGACCTTATCTGTTGCCCAGTATAGAGAGTAAATAATGTTGGCACGGAGTATTAATGTAAGCTGGCCCACTTCGGGGGCACTGCGACTGCGAGATCGTGCTGAACCTCGAACCGGAAGAGATCTTTAAAACCTGAGCCAAACCGGTCAGATGAGGGAGGGATACATCTTCTAAGCCTCTCGTTATACCCGATACCCGTTCAGCCCGGAACGTCTTCGAGGGGTGGGTGAAGGAAGTGCTGATAAAGAGATATTTACCGGACGGCCTGAGAGGAACTCCCTTCGTTGAAAGTTCGCGCCGGGGGTCGTCCGCGCGTAGCTTCGCCTGAACCTCTCGTAACGGCTCCCGGTTCCCAACCCGGAGAAAAGCTGGGATAATAGAGATGCCATGGCTTTTCCTGTCGCAATCGCATCTCCGCCGCCGAGAATGAGCGCGCGCCGCGCTGTCGCTTTCGCGCTGCTGGCGGTCATCATGCTCCTGGGCGTTCCCCCGGCCCGCGCCCACTCGCCGGTGTCGGCGGACCCATTCCGGAGGATGGGCTGCACGGCGGGGCTGCCCGACCTCGTCGAATCGTATGCGGTGCTCGGGGTGCTGCTCGCGCTGGAACAGGTCGATTATATCTGCTTCAAGGCCATGCCCGGTGATGTTGTGAAGACGCAGGTCATCGTCCCCACCAAAGCCGCTTACGACGGCGCCAACGACTTCACGATGGTCCTCGTCGGGCCGGGGCTGCCCGATCCCGGTCGGCCCGTGCCGGGCGGGCTGGCGACGGGACAGGGGGCGATCTTCGCGCAGGTGCGCCCGGAGGACGGCCCATTCCCCCAGTGGCGCTATCAGGCCTGGTGGTTCGGCCCGCGCCTCGACGTGACCCTCGGCGGGTCCGGGGAGCGGACCTACGAGGTCCGGGTGTACAGCCCCTCCAGCGCCGTCGGCGAGTACCTCCTCACCACCACGGGCACCGACCCGCTCTCCGGCGATCTGGAAGACACGCCCATGCCCCTGCCGGGCGACCTGAACCTCGACGGCGAAGTGACCGTGGACGACGCGATCCTCGCCCTCACGATTGCGCTCCAGACCAAGACCATTGAGAACAGCTTCGCCCTGCGCGCGGGGGACGTGGCGCCGCCCGGCGATCCCATCCCGAGCCGCCCGCAGTTCCGCTACCTCCCCGGCGACGGCGTGATCGACCTCGCCGATGCGACCCGCATGATGCGGCGCGCCCTCGGCCTCGACCGCTCTCCCAACTGGCCGGACTGACCCCCATGCCGACCTCCCCGCCCTCCAGATACTTCCGCCGTATCGCTCTCCTCCTGCTCCTGATCGGAGCGGGGGGGAGTCGATTCGCCCTCGCGGAACACATCGGTCCGGACCCGGCGACGGCCCTACTCTCCGCGCCCGCCGTTCGGAACCCGGTCGCGCTGGCACTGGACCGCGCCCGGGGGCGGCTCTACGTCGCGGACGCGGGGGCGCAGACCGTCCACGTCCTCCAGGCGCAGCCGGGGACGCTCGAATATAAACCGGACTCCGTTTCGTTCCGGGGGCCGGATGGCGCGCGGTTCCCCTTCCACATGCCGCAGGGAATCGCGGCCCCGCCAGGGACGGTCGCCGTGGCGGATGCGGGGACCCGCCGGGTCGTCGTCTTCCGGGAGGACGGGAATTTCCTCCGGGAACTGGCCGTGCCAGAGGGGTTCGCGCCGCCCTTTGCCCTCGCCTCCGACCCGGAGGTTCCCGGCGACCTGTGGGTGGCGGACACGAAGGCGCTCCACCGTTTCGAGGCGAACGGCGCGCTGGCCTTCTCCGCGCCTGTGGCGGGCGGCGTGCAGCCGAGTGGCCTTGCCTTCCCCCCGAAGGGCGGGGTCTGGCTGCTGGACCATGCCGGAGGCGGGATTCACCTCTACACCCGCGAGGGGACTCCGCAGCGCGGGAAGCTCGCACCGGAAGTGAAACGGCCATCCGACCTCCTCTTCGTCGCGCCCACGGAGTACCTGATTGCCGCGCAGAGCCCGCCCCTCTCGGCCCGCACGACGGGGGCCGGGCCGGTCCATTACGTCAGCGGCCTGGAAGCGGCCCCGACTCTGCGCGGCGGGGAGCGGATGGGGCTCGCCCATGACGGCCAGGACCGGTTCCTGCTCACCCAGCCCGCCCCAAAGCCGCAGGTGATCGCCATCCGCGGCGACTTCCTCCGCGATTCCGACGCCGATAAGCTCTCCGACGGGCAGGAGCGGTTCGTCCACAAGACGAATCCGCAGCGGACTGACACCGACGGCGACGGCCTCACCGATCACGAAGAGGTCTGGTCGCTGGCCGCGACGAATCCCCTCAAGGCCGACACCGACGGCGATGGCACCAACGACCGGCAGGAGGTGAAAGGCGCTCCCCCCACCGATCCAAATAACCCCCGCGACCCGCAGCCGTCCTGGCTCCGCATCCTGATCGGGCTGGCGGGCGGGGCGTTACCCGCCGTACTCGTTCTGGGAATCCCCGCCCTGCGGAAACGCTACTTCCGGCATCCCGCCGCGTGCGCGGTGGCGGCGGTGGCATTGGGCCTCGGGGCGGCGTTCCTCATCGGGGGAGGGGTAGCGGCTCCGCTGCCGCTCGCGTGGCTGACTCGCGTGGGGCTGGCCGCGCTCATCGGCGGGGTGATCGGCCTGTTCGGGATGAACGCCTTACTCCAGCGAATAAACGCGCCCCCTCCAAAATCCAAAATCCAAAATCCAAAATCATCGGGATTCACCCTCATTGAGCTGCTCGTCGTCATCGCCGTCATCGCGATCCTCGCGGCGATCCTGTTCCCCGTGTTCGCCAAAGCGCGGGAGCGGGCGCGGCAGACCGCGTGCGCCGGCAACCTGAAGCAGATCGGGGCGGCGGTCCTGATGTACGCCGAGGAGTGGGACGGGACGCTCCCCGCCATCTCCCACGACATCACCGAAAGCCCCTACGCCTGGACCCGCACCCTCACGCGCTACATCCGCTCGCCGCAGGTGATGTGGTGCCCGAGCGATCCGTCTTTCGGCGATGCGACGGTCCGCGAGGGGAGCTACGTCATCAACGGGGACCTCAGCGCCGGGACCCTCCTGAGCGACGTGCTGACCCCGACGGAGCAGATCTACGCAGGGGAGGCGGGGGAGCGGATGATTGGGGATCATTACCACCCTCGGAAGGCCGTCCGGGAATTGCGGCAGGAGCTGGACCCGAAGCGGCACAATGATGGCTCCAACTATCTCTACCTCGACGGGCATGTAAAGTGGCACCTGTTTGAAGCGACCCTCGCCCCGATCAACCGCCACCGGGTGGAGAACACCGCCAATCCGAACCCCCTGAAATAGTGACCTTGAAATCGTCCTGCAGGTGCGCGATACTACTCGTGACTCCTCTGCTTACCGGCCATGCCTGAATCAACTTTAGAATTCCATACACTGATGCAATCTTTTCCCGCCAGATCACCGAAACGCCGAACATCGGGTTTCACCCTGATCGAATTGCTCGTCGTCATCGCGATCATCGCGATCCTCGCGGCGATCCTCTTCCCCGTGTTCGCCAAAGCGCGGGAGCGCGCGCGGCAGACATCCTGCACGAATAACGAGAAACAGATCGGGATCGGGGTCACGCTCTACATGCAGGAGTGGGACGACACGTATCCCATCGCCATCCACAAAGAGGATGACGCGCCGCATGCCTGGGTGGAGCAGCTGTACCGCTACGTGAAGACCCGCGACCTGAACAAATGCCCCAGCGATTCCGGCTTCGACGAGGAGCCGACCCACACGACGAGCTACTTCATGAACGTCTACTTCAACGGCGGTCTGACGATGGCGGACGTTCCGGAACCGGCGCGGACGATCTATATGGGAGAGTCGAGCGACCTGCGGAAAGGGGACCATTATCACCCGATGCTGGGCATCGCGCGGATGAAGGAAGAGTTATCGACGGCCCGGCACAACGGCGGCGCGAATTACCTGTTCGCGGACTCCCACGTCAAATGGATGAAGTTCGAGCCGACGATTGAGCCCGTCAACCTCCACGAGATCAGCGCCGAGTCGAGAGGGAACACCGGAGGAGGATCGCACGGCGGTTAAGCCCGGTGGTCGGTGGTCGGTGGCCCTCACCCCCGGCAACTGAACTGAGGGGCAGGGGAGCCATGGAAATCAGAAGCCTCATCGGGGTGATGATCGGCGGGGCGCTGGGCGCGGCAGTGCGTTACTCCCTGAGTCTCTGGATGATCAAACGGTACGGCCCGCAGTTCCCGTGGGGCACGCTTCTCATCAATCTTTCCGGGTGTTTTGCGCTGGGGCTGTTGATCGGTTTGCGGCTGGGCGGGCGACATCCCATGCCGGAATGGCTCACCCTCTCCCTCGCCGCCGGGTTTCTGGGGGCCTACACCACCTTTTCAACGTTCGGGGTGGAAACCGTGCTCCTGTTGGAAAGCAGGCAGGCATACGCGGCGCTGGCTTACGTGGCTTCCAGCGTCCTGATCGGTATCGCTGCCGCCGGACTGGGGATCGTCCTCGGACGATCCCTCTGACGGTCTCTGTCTTTGGCCTCTATCTCTGTCACTCCGGAATTCTGCCTCCAAAATGATGAACCGGGAACCGTGTGATATAATAGAGCGGTCCTG
>JAHWJO010000466.1 GCA_019348365.1 Armatimonadota bacterium
CCCCTCTCCCTCTGGGAGAGGGCCAGCGCGAAGCGCGGGGGTGAGGGCGACTCACCGACTTGCAGACCCACGACTCAGAGACTGCTTTACAGGAGCGACCGTTGATCTCACAAATTCGGGGGGAACTGGCGGGGGTGGGCGGCGATTCCATCGTCGTGGACGTGAACGGCGTGGGGTACAAGGCGTTCATGCCGCTCTCCGAAATCGGGCGGCTCCCCGGCGAAGGCGAAGAGGTGCGCCTGTTCGTGACCACCTACGTCCGCGAGGACACGCTGGCGCTCTACGGCTTCCTCGACGCGCCGCAGCGCGACCTCTTCGAGATGCTGCTCGGCGTCTCGGGGGTGGGGCCGCGCGTGGCGCTGGCGATCCTCTCCGTCCTCTCCACCGACGAGCTGCTCAACGCCATCGGGAACGAGGATGCGCGGGTGCTCCAGCGGGCGCCCGGCGTGGGTCTCAAGCTCGCGCAGCGGCTCGTGCTGGAATTGCGGGACCGCGTGGCGCGCGTCCCCCGCGCCGCCGGAATCGCCGGGGCGACTCCTTCCGACATCAACGCCGCGAGCGACGCGGTGGAGGCGCTCCAATCGCTGGGCTACAAGCAGAATGAAGCGTCCAAGGCGGTGGAACAGGCGGTTGAAGCCGTGGAGGACCGCAGCGATACCGGCAAGATCGTGCGGGCCGCGCTCCGCTTCCTGACGAAGAAATGACAGGTAAACAGGGGGATGCGACGCTCAATCAGAGTCATCTCATTTGCTTGAACGGCCACCCGGCCTGTGAAGCAGTAGATTCGCCCGGAGGGGAATTCGTTTGTCGTATCTGCGGAGCAACTTTGATTTGCTGTTGCCAGCGTTGCGGAGCGAGATTCGAAGATGATCCTCTTCCGTCCGATGCCGGTGAAAGGAATTCAACGGCTCCTGTCCCCGCGAGCTGTCCACGCTGCGGAAAGCCGTTTCCGTGGGTAGAATTCCCATGGGACGGTAAAAATTTGCAAACCGAGTTGTTCAGCTATTGCGAACCGCGCATCATGCGGCGCCGGACGGAAGCTGGAGAAGAGTTTGCCATCCATGAAGTCTACTTTGATGGAAAGGGTACAATCATCGGCTATACTGAGGACGCCTTATCTCCGCGAGAGCCCACCGTCGAAAGGTTGAAAGAGAGTCTGTTAAGACTCATGGAACGAAGAGGAGAGCCAATCACTTCCGGCGACTTGCAGTACACCTATGACAGCGAAGACGTGAAGGAGTGGCTCCGTTGCTTCGCTTCTTCTCTTTTGGATGTCGATTTTTATCCGAGCAATGTTGAATCACTTGATGGGAGTTCGTAGCCGTTTTCGCTTTTGAGGGATCATTCATTCGCGAATGGAAGTCTCACTTATAGAGAATATACGGGAACGGTCCCCCATCCGAACCCCTGCGTTCTCCTTCCGGAAGGGAACCGGCGAGCGAGTCCGAACATGAGGCCATTCCCGGCTGGAGAATCCGACCAGAGACCGATCCCCTTTCATGGCTGAAGATTTTTACGAAGAGGACTATAACGGCGAAGAGGATCACCTCCTGGACCCGGAGCAGCAGCCCGGCGAGGAAGTCATCGAGCAATCGCTGCGGCCCCGCACCTTCGCGGAGTGCATCGGGCAGGAGAAGATCAAGCAGAACCTCCAGATCGCCGTCGCGGCGGCCAAGATGCGGCGCGAGAGCCTGGATCACGTCCTGCTGTACGGCCCCCCCGGATTGGGTAAAACCATGATGGCGAACATCCTCGGCAACGAGATGAACGCGCAGGTCCGGATGACGACCGGCCCCGCCATCGAGCGGCCCGGCGATCTCGCCGCGATCCTCACCAACCTGGAGCCGAACAGCATCCTGTTTATCGACGAGATCCACCGCCTCAACCGGCTGGTGGAAGAGATCCTCTACCCCGCGATGGAGGATTTCCGGGTGGACGTGATCATCGGGAAAGGGCCGTCCGCGCGGACCCTGCCGATCACGCTGCCGCCGTTCACGCTCGTCGGCGCGACGACCCGCACGGGCCTCCTCTCCTCTCCGCTGCGGGACCGGTTTGGGATCGTACAGCATTTCGAGCTGTACGATCCGAAGGACCTCGCGCTCATCGTCCGGCGCGCCGCCGACGTGCTCCACGTCCCCATCGACGAGGAGGGCGCGGGGGAGGTCGGGGGCCGGAGCCGGGGCACGCCCCGCATCGCGATCCGACTGCTCAAGCGGATCCGCGATTTCGCGCAGGTCCACGGCGACGGCGTGATCAACCGCAAGGTCGCCCGCGATGCCCTCGCTATGCTCGAAGTGGACGAGCTGGGCCTGGAGCCGTTCGACCGCAAGCTGTTGACGATGATCATCGAGAAGTTCGAGGGTGGGCCGGTGGGCGTGGAGACGCTCTCCGCCGCGCTCTCCGAGGAGCGCGACACGCTGGAAGACGCGTTCGAGCCGTATCTGCTGCAGATCGGGTTCCTGCAGCGCACCCCGCGCGGGCGCGTCGCCACCCGGTCCGCCTACGAGCATCTCGGCTTCCAGGACCGGCGGAAACGGCTGGCGAGAGGACTTTTCGACGACGAGTAGAATTGTCTCTCACGAAACTGCTGAAGATAGAGGATAGATGATAGAAGATCGCATCCAAGGCAGGGATTTACTACCTTCAATCTTCTATTTTCTATCCTCTATCTTCAGCAGTGAACGGGAGTGAGGGAAAGGAACGCTATGCAGGTCTGTAACGACTGTCACCACCCCCTCGATGCGGATGACCAGTTCTGCTCCCACTGCGGGACGCTGGTCCACCGCACGGACCGCACCGTCGCCATCGCGACCGGAGACCCCGGCGCGCCGATCTCCCCGGACCGGGCGGGCTCGGCGCTGGGCTCGCTGGAAGCCGTCCTCCGGACGGACGCCAGCGATGCGGGCCGCCTGACGCTCGCGTCGTTTGAGCGACTCTGCGCGGGCGAGGTCGATGACGCGCTGCTGGCGGCGGAGAGCGCCGTGACGATGAACCCCCGTCTTTGGAGCGCGCACCTGCTCGCGGGCGTGGCGCGGAACCAGCGCGGCGAGACCGAACAGGCCGAAGCGCACCTCCACGACGCCCTTCAAGCCGAGCCGATGGCGGTCCATCATAAGGCGGCCCTGGAGCGGATGCTCGCGACCACGATGCCGAAGCGCAAGACGACGTTCACGCCGCCCGGCTGGGTCTCGACCTTCTCGCCGGCGACGTGGGCCGCGCTCATCGGCGTGCCCGTCCTGCTCATCGGCCTTTTGATGGTGATGAGCCTCGGAGGCCGGGGAAGCGACCTGGAGAAAGGGCGGCCCCAGTACGGCGACCTTCAGCCGACGGCGAGCCCGGTCGCGCCCAACGGTCCCATCAACCAGCCGTTCCCGACTCCCGCCCCGCAGGCCCAGCCGTCTTATAATCCACCCGCCCCGTCTCCGAGCTACTACCCCCCGAACCGCCCCAGCGCGCCGCCGCCCATCGTCTATGAGGAGGGCGATACCCCCTCCCGCACCGACATCCGGCCGCAGCGCACGGGTCCGGGGCCGCTCCCGACGGGCCAGGCCGCCTCTCCGCGACAGCCATCGATGACGCCCATGATGGACCCGCTCCCTCCCGCCAACCCGAACGTGAACGGCATCCCCGAGCTGGAGGCCCGGCGGCGCGGGAGCGGAAGCTCGCAGAGGGTCGAAGATGTCGCTCCCTGGACCCGAACCCCCCCGCAGGCCCCGAATCGAACCGGGTCGGGCGCTTCGGTGAGCGGGCGGGCCATGGTCGGCTCGGTTCCCTCCCCCGCCGCGCGCCCGAACCTCCCGCCGCCACCCGACGCGGTGACTTCAACCGCCCGGGTAGCCCCGCCTCCCCCGCCGCCGCAGCGGCTTCCGACCCCCGCCCCGTCCCGAGCGGTGGAGGAACCCGCGCCGAGCCGATCCGGCGGGCGGGAGCTCCAGGCCAACGCGCGCCGACTCCAGAACCAGGGCCGCAACGCCGAAGCGGCGCAAGCTTACCGCGAAGCCATCGCCGCGTACCAGGAGGAGATCGCGAGCGGGCGCAATCCCCGCTCCGCCGAATACGGAATCGCCGCCTCCCGGGCCGCGCTGGACCTTCTGGAGAGCG
>JAHWJO010000467.1 GCA_019348365.1 Armatimonadota bacterium
GGAGACCGAGGCCGGGAGACGGCTCTCGGCGATGGTGGACCCTTACACTTTCCGGCAAATGATCCGAATCCCGAAGCTCATCATCAACGGGACCAATGACCGGTACTGGACGCTCGACGCGGCGAACCTCTACTATCCGGACCTCACCGGCCCGAAGAACCTCCTCTACGTGCCGAACGCGGGGCACGGGCTTCAAGACCTCCAGCGGGTGGTGGGCGGCATCGGGGCGTTCTGGAACGCGACCTCCAAAGGGCTGGTCCTGCCTCCCCTGCGCGGCGAGTTCAGCCGCTTGACGAACGACGGCCCGGAACGGCTGCAACTGCTCATCCGGCCCGGGGGGATCGCGCCGCGCGCGGTGCGGGTCTGGTGGGCGGCCTCGGATACCCGCGATTTCCGGGAATCCACATGGGAGGCGGTCCCCGCGCGAGTCGGCGAGAATACCGGGAGGGGAGCCGTTTCCTCCGGCGTCCAGTGGATGATCGTGCCGAAGTCGCTGACGCAGCCGGGAGCCTATTACATCGCCGCGCTGACCCCGCCCCCCGGGCGGTATGCCGCCATGTTCGGCGAGGTGGAGTATGTCGGGGAGAACGGCACGTATCACCTCTCCACGCAGGTCGGCATCGTCGGCCCGGATGCGCCCGCGAAAGCGACCGGCACCTCGCCTACGCGACGAACGGAGTGAATCGGATGGACAGCGCCCCTTTGCTGGATCCCAAAGCCTACTATCAGCGACGGCTGGACGCCCTGAAGCCCGCCTTCGAGTGGAATGCCGCGACCCGCGAGGAAGCCGCCGCATGGCAGCGCCGTGTCCGCGAGAAGGTCCGTGAGCTGGTCGGCCTGCCCTGCGAGGAGACCGGCCCGGCGTCCGGCGGGGCGGGGAGCCGTTCCGCCTGCCGGACGGACCTCCAGCCTCGCATCACCGGGACGAAAGCGTTCTCCGGCTACCGCCGCGAGACCGTGATCTTCCGCAGCCGGGCAGGCCTCGACGCTTTCGCCTACTTTTTGCTCCCGGAGCGGATGGAGGGGCGCAGGCCCGCCGTGCTCTGCCTGCCGGGACACGGGCGCGGGGTGGACAGCATCGTCGGGATGGGGGAAGACGGGTCGCAGCGCCCGCTCGACGCGCCGGGGGAGTACCAGAAGGATTTCGCGCTCCAGTGCGTGAAGCATGGCTATCCCACGCTCGCGCTGGAGCAGATCAGCTTCGGGCACCGGCGGGATGAGGAGGCGCGGAAAGCCGGGGGTGGGACTTCCTCCTGTGGCCGTGATACGACAGCGGCGTTCATGCTCGGCGAGACGATGACGGGCTGGCGCGTGTGGGACGCGATCCGCGCCCTCGATTACCTCCAATCCCGCCCGGAGGTGGACCCGGAGCGGCTCGTAACGATGGGAATCTCCGGCGGGGGGCTTACGTCGCTCTGGACCGCCGCGCTCGACGAGCGGGTGACGGCGGCGGTGGTGAGCGGCTACTTCAACACCTTCCGCGATTCGATCCTCGCGATGAACCACTGCGTGGACAATTACGTGCCGGGGGTCTCGCAGGCGCTGGAGATGCCGGATCTGGCGGGGCTGGTCGCCCCCCGCGCGCTGTTCGTGGAGGGCGGGACGCGCGACCCGATCTTCCCCCTCCCCGCGACGAAGCGGGCCCTCCGGCGAGCCGAGGAGATCTATCGCACCTTCGGGGCGGAGGAACGGTTCGGCTCCGAAATCTTCGAGGGGGAGCACGAGTTCCATGGAGCGGGGGCGTTCAAGTTCCTGGATTCTCACCTGTGAAGGGATGAGGATGGAAGGGAGAGATCCCAGTGACCGACTCGGAACGTAACCTTTACCTCCGCCGCCTCCGCTTTCCGGATGATCTGGAACGCCCCTTCCAGAGCGGTTATTACACCCGGTATCGCCGGACGCTGCGCTTCCTGTCTCTCCTGTTCTGCGCGCTCGCCTGTCTCTTCATCGTTCGGGACCTCTTCCGCGAAATCGAATATGCGCGTATTCTGATCGGGTTCGGCATCCCGATTCTCCTCTTCCTCGCCCTCTTCGCCCTGACCTTCCTCCGAGGGTTCGAGCGATACTGGCAGCCGTACTTCGTCCTGGCTTCCGTTCTGGTGATGCCGCTCATCCTGAGCGTGAATGCACAGCACATCCGGGAGAGCGAATTTTATATCACGGACAAAGCCAGGATGTCGAATTTCCTGGCGGTCCTGCTCGTCTACGTCGTCGCCTTTTCCGTCATCCGGCTGCAATTCCTCTGGGCCACGCTCATGTACATGGCTTTCATCGGGGCGGGGATCTGGATCGGCGGGACTTGCCTCCAGGCATCCGCAGAGGTGATGTGGGACTTCTGCCAGCTGGCCTTCGTGGTGCAGCTCGCGCTGATGCTGACCGCGCTCGTGCAGGAGCGCCTGCACCGGGACGCGTTCCTCGCCAATCACCTCCTCGACCTGGAGCGGGCGAAGTCCGAGCGGCTGCTGATGAACGTGCTCCCTGCCGCCATCGCCGCACGCCTCAAGGACAGCGTGGAGATCATCGCCGATGACCATCCCGAAGTGACGGTGCTGTTCGCGGACGTTTCCGACTTCACCCCGTTCGCCGCCAACCGGCCCGCCCGCGAGGTGCTCCATTATCTCAACGAGATCTTTTCCCGTTTCGACCGCCGGGTGGAGGAGCATGGCCTGGAGAAGATCAAGACCGTCGGGGACTGCTACATGGCGATCGCGGGCGCGCCCACCCCGCGCGCCGATCACCTGGAAGCGACGGTGCGGCTCGCGCTGGAGATGCGGGAGGAGACGGAGCGGTTGAGCCGGGAGTGGGGGTTTCCCGTCCGGTGCAAGATCGGGCTGCACGCCGGGCCGCTGGTGGCCGGCGTGATCGGGGAGAAGCGGTTCCTGTACGACGTGTGGGGCGACACCGTCAACACCGCGAGCCGGTTGGAAACCCATGGAGTCGCGGGAAAGATCCAGGTGAGCCGGGACGTGGCCGAGCGGTTGGCCGGAACGTTTACGGTGACCCGGCGGGGGATCATCGAAGTGAAAGGGAAGGGGGAGCTGGAGACGTACTTTCTGGAAGGCGAGATCGCCCCCCCTTCCCCGGAAACACAGGAAAAAGAAGCCGCAGCTTCCCTCTCCTGATCGAACCGATGAACGAAGAAGAAGAACCTGTCGGTAAGAATCCAATTCAGATAAAACCGATGAAGCCTCCGGGCAAGGGCAATCCTTCTTGATGAGCTTGCAAGGTCGGGAGAAGGTCTTTTCAATCCGTGGAAGAACAAAGTAAGTAAAGGGCCGTCCTCCTGGAAGTACCTCGCTGTTATTGAAGGTCGACCGAGCTTTATGACGGGATCAGGAGGGGAGGCATAAAGCCCGGCGATTTCACGCGCTGAAAGGAGAGGAAGGATCTCTGCCGAGCGGTGAAGCTTGCCGTGAAGGAGGTCCGGCCCCCCGGACAGCCTGCGGGGACGTAGCAGGAGGGGGCATTCCCACGGGCCTGACAGAACCATTCCAGGAAGTGAGCCGTGAGCGAAAAAGAACCAGAGATCACGAAATCGGATTACGAAGCCCTCGCCGCTTTCCGTCACGCCCTGCGTAAATTCCTGCGCTTTTCGGAGGAAGGCGCGCGGCAGGTCGGCATCACGCCGCAGCAGCACCAGCTCCTTCTCGCCATCAAAGGGCGGCCGGGCCGGGAGTGGGCGTCCATCGGCGAGATCGCGGAAGCCCTTCAGGTGCTGCACCACGGGGGGGTGGGCCTGGTGAACCGGTGCGAAGCGGCAGGGCTGGTGCAGCGCCGGGTGAACCCGGAGAACCGCCGACAGGTGCAGGTGACCCTGACCCCCAAAGGCGAGGAATTGCTGGAACGCCTCTCCCGCCGGAATTTAGGCGAGTTGAACCGGCTAAGGCAATCGCTGAACCTTCAGTTCCTGAAAGCTGATGGAGGGTTTCCGCTGGAGGAGGAACCCCCTCCGCACGATCAGTAAGGGGCAGATGGACCGCTTTCAGAAGCCGTCGCTATTTTCAGCAAAAGTAAAGCCCTCTCCCAAATGGAAGAGGGCCGATTTTTAGAGCGTATCCGACAAATCGGAACCTGATCAGTGTCTTTCTTTCACAGAAGT
>JAHWJO010000468.1 GCA_019348365.1 Armatimonadota bacterium
GAATGAATTCGCGGCAACAACGGCACGAAGTCGCCCTCCGGCGACTCCACCCCCATCTCAACTTTTCAGTAGAACCCAACAAAACTTACGCGAGAACCCGACAAAACTTACGTGCAAGCTACTGGCTCATGTCCTCCCGAATCGAACCTTCATGTCATCCTGACTCCCTTCCATCATTCCGACTCCCCTCCATGTCATCCCGAGCGTCAGCGAGGGATCTGACTGTACTGGAGAGAGTCTTTTGGCCCATGAGAGAGTCTATCGTACGGGAGAGAGTCGTTCGTCCTCGGGGGCAGATTCCTCACTCCGTTCGGAATGACATGGGAGTAAGTCGGAATACCATGGAAGGGAGTCGGAAGGACATGGAAGAGAGTCTCTCTGCTCGGAGTGACATGAGGAGGGAGTTACTGCGTAAGTTCTACCCTGCTCTATCTATCAGAGATTCCGGAAGGAGAGTCCGCGAAGGCGGCCTTCGTGCCTTTGTTGCCGCGAATTCATTCGCCGGCTTCATCCCGCAGCTCACAGCCAACGGTTCCGTTGCGGCGCCTCCACAGCGCCACTTCCATTCCGTCAGTGCCACAGACTTCCCGGCAGTGCTACAGACTTCCCGGCAGCGCCACAGACTTCCCGGCAGCGCCACAGACTTCCCGGCAGCGCCTCCTGTCGGATGTCATGGAGTTGATTTCACCTTTTCGTCACCGGGTTGATCTCGCGATCTTCGGCAAAGAGGCGCGACTTTTTCACCTCCATCGCTCACAATCCCTACAGCGCCATCGATTCTTTCCGGGCGTGCAGGAAACGGCAGCAGCAATATCGAATGGGGTGGAACAGATGACGCCGGCTGTGCCCCCCCGCATCCCGCAACGGCAGAACCCCTCGCCCTTCATTTTAGCGTCCCCTCGGAAGGTGGAGGAGGGAACCCTGGAGCGGTGTCGCGCCGTCCAAATTGCGAGACGTTTGACTTCGTATTTCGGTGCGTGATAGCATCTATAGAAGGGGTGCTGTCGCAGACGCACCCTCCACTGAGCGATGCGGCTTCGCCACTGCAGATTCGCCTCCGGGTGACCTAAGACTTAACAGGGCGCCCGGATTCCGCCACGCTCATCACCCGTGAACGGGTGCGGGACCTCCAGAAGACATTATGATGTCGGAGATCTCCGCTCCCGGCCCTCACCCTACGCCACACGATCACCTTCGGGAAAGGGAGTTGCATGGCCTCAACCAAAGCCACCGGACCCACCGTTGGCCTTGATATCGGTACCGCCTTTATCAAAGCGGTCGAGATGCGCCCCGCGCGGGGGAAATCTCACGTCGCGGCGCTGGGCATCGCCCCCACTCCGCCCAACACCTTCACCGGGGACGTCATCTCCGATCCGGTCACCCTGGGCACCGCCATCAAAAAGCTCCTTCAGGAGAGCGGCATCGGCGCCAGGAAGGTAGTAGCCTCCGTCAGTGGACAGACGAATTTTGTGATTCGGATCCTGCCGGTCCCGGCCATGACGGATAAAGAGCTGGTGGAATCGATGCGGTGGGAAGTGGAGCGCCACGTCCCGTTCCGTCCCGAAGACACGATCCAGGACTACGTCCGGCTCCCCTCGTTCAACGGCAACGGGGAGGGGAGCGAGATGAACGTCCTGCTCGTCGTCGGGCAGAAGCAGATGATCGACGCCTACACCCAAACCCTCTTTTTCGCGGGCCTGACCCCGGCGGCCCTGGATGTCGAGCCTCTGTCCCTCCTCCGCACGATCCCCCTCGGCGAAGTCCGCGAGCATTGCCTGGCGACGGTCAACATCGGTGCGTCGAAGACCGACGTGGGCATCTTCGATAAGGGTGTCCTCGTCTACCCGCGCTCCATCCCGGTGGCCGGGAATAACCTGACCCGGGCCGTCGCGGATACGCTGGGCCTCCCCACGGAGCAGGCGGAGCGGATGAAGGTGGAGTACGGCGAGATTCCCGAGAACCGCACCCCGGCCACCTCCATCTTCGACGAGCCGGGCGGCGCGTTCGGCGCGTTCGACCTTCCCGATGAGTTCGGCGCTCCTACCGCCACCGAAGAAACCGATGAGGATCTCGACTTCGGCGCGCAGTTCGCCGCCCCGACGACCCCCGCCGCGCCCGAGCCGGACGAGCCGATCGGCTTCGAGGCGCCGCTGGACGATGAGGCGACGAGCGGCCTCGAGGCGCCGCTGGACGATGAAGCGACGAGCGGCGGCGGCATCGCGTTCACCCTCGAAGACGAAGAAGACAAAGAGGAGAACGCCGCGCCCGGCGGCTTCAGCTTCGCGCTCGACGATGAAGAGCCGGCCGCGTCCGCTCCGCCGCCCCCTCCGGAACCCCGAACCGCGTCGCCCGGCCCGACCGCCTTCTCTTTTGAGGACGAAGACGATCTCCTCACCCCCCCGGCGACGGAAACCGAACGGACCAGCTCCTTCGCGCTCGAACCGGATGCGCCGGACTCTCCGGTTGTGGAAGACTCCCCCTTCGGCGACATCTTTGGCGAGACCGAAGCGGAACCCGCCCCGGCGGCGACCGGAGATGCTTTCTCGGACGAGCCGCTTGCAGCGGCCCCCGGAGATGCTTTCTCGGACGAGCCACTTGCGGCGGCCCCCGTCACCGAAGCTCCCGTGCCGGTGACGGAGGAGGACCGCCGACGGCGCGTGATCGCCGATGCGCTGGTCCCCGTTTACAACGATCTCGCGCTGGAGATTCGCCGGACTATCGACGTGTACGCCAACCGCCCCGACGGGCGTCCGGTCGAGCGGATCTATCTCAGCGGCGGTTCCTCCCGGATGCGCGGCCTCGCCCATGCCCTGGAGCTGGACCTCGGCATCCCGGTTCAACTGGAAGATCCCACGCGAGTCTTCTCCCTGACCGGAAAGAACGCTCAACCCGGCTACTATGCCGAAGTGGGGCCGGTGATGACGGTCGCCATCGGACTGGGAATCCGGGATCATGTACCCGATCCGACCCCCGCAGTCGCCTCTGGGAAGAAAAGGGCCTAACGCTATGACGAAAGTAAACCTCTTACCTGACTATATCTGGGAAGGCCAGCGGCTTCGGCGCACGGCGATGATCGTGGCGAGCCTGGTCGTTCTGGAGCTGGTCGCCCTCGGCTTCTGGTACATGCAGACGAACACCGCCCTCGCCGATGTCACGGCGGAGCGCGACGAGTGGCAGGTCAAAGCCGCCGCCGTGGACGAGATCAACACGAAGGCGGAAGCGATCACGGCGGCGATCAAGCCGATCACCGACAAGGTTGATTACATCACCCAGATCATCGAGCACAACCAGAAATTTCCGGCCCTGTTCGAGCGGACGAATATGTACACCTACTATCGGGTAGGCTATCGCCAGCTCCAGCCGCAGGTCAGCGTGCTGAACATGACGGCCAACGCCCGATCGGTCGGCGACATCGGGCGGTACCTGCTGAACATCCAGCGCGCGAAGGACACCTTCACCGCCGTTTCCATCACCTCGCAGATGCCGGGGTGGCCCAGCCAGGATGCCGGTGACGGAGGCGGAGGCTACGCGGGAGGGGCATCGGCCTATACTCCCACGAACCCCTACGTTCCGAGCAGCGTTGCGGCTGGGGCGACCAATGCTTACGCGAGCGCCTACGGCGCGCCGGGAGGCTACGGCGGTTATCCCGGCGGGGCCGCCGTTGCCGCCGCGCCTGCGGCTCCCCGGCCCCCGCAGTTGATCGACTTCACGGCGGTCGGCCAGTTGACCCAGCGCTTCCAGTTGACTCCCCCGGCCTATGCCGCCGCGGGCGGCGCGACGGATCCTGCCGCCGCGGGCGGCGCGGGATACGGCGGCTACCCCGGTGCGAGCGCGTATCCGGGCGCGAGCGGCTATCCGGCCGGCGGAGCGAACGGCGGCGGCGCGAACGGAGGCAGCTGATGCGGACCGGTGGCTTAAAACAGATCCATGTCGTGATCATCGGCATTGTGGTGGCGATCCTGGCGGCGGTCGGGGTCTTCTTCGCCGTCATCAAGCCGCTCAACGAACAGATCGCCGAGATCGATGCCGAGAAGGTCGGGTATGAAGAGAAGGCCCGGACCAAGCCGCAGGCCGAGAAGAAGCTGGCCGCCGCTCAAC
>JAHWJO010000469.1 GCA_019348365.1 Armatimonadota bacterium
CGAGCTGTACGACCTGGCGGCGGAGATACGACAGGCCACCCGCCACACACCGACCCTTTTCATCGTGAACGACCGCCTGGACATCGCCCTGGCGGTGGATGCGGACGGGGCGCACGTCGGGCCGGACGACCTCCCTTGGCATGAGGCGCGGCGGCTCCTCGGGCCGGACCGGATTCTCGGAGTCTCCGCCGCCACGCCGGAAGAGGTGACGCGAGCCGAAGCGGTGGGGGCGGATTACCTGGGGGTCGGCCCGGCATACGCCACCGGCTCAAAAGCGGACGCGGGGGAGGCTATCGGGCCGGAGGGAATCGCGCGGATCGTCGCGCTCACCCGGCTGCCGGTCCTCGCCATCGGCGGGATCACCGCCGCCAACGCCGCGCCGCTCTGGGAAGCGGGCGCGCGGGGGATCGCCGTTATCTCCGCTATCGCGGGCGCGGAGGAGATGACGGCTGCTATCCGGGAACTTCAAGAGACGCGCGGCAAATCATCGGGGGCGTAGAATGATGTCGGGGAGCAGAGGAGAGCGGAACCGGGAGCCGCAAAACTTGGCGGCAGAGGGGATCGGGAAGGCCCCTTCCCTCTCGGAGCTGGGGGAGTTCGGCCTGATCCGCCGCCTGTCGGCCCTCCTGCCCGAATCGCTGCGCCCCGGTGAGGTCGGTATCGGGGACGATGCCGCCGTGATTCGGCTGGGCGACCGCACCCTCCTCGCCACCACCGACGCGCTCCTCGAAGGCGTCCATTTCCGGCGGGACTGGACTCCCCCCGACGATCTGGGTTGGAAGGCGCTGGCCGTCAACCTGAGCGACATTGCCGCGATGGGCGGGGAGCCGCGTTTCGCCCTCATCTCCCTCGGCCTCACGGCGGATGCGGATCTGGAATGGATAGAATCGTTCTATCGGGGCATGGCGGACCTGGCGCGGGAATCCGAGTGCGCCGTGATTGGCGGGGACACGATCCACTCCCCGGACCGGATCTACCTGAACCTGACCGTCATCGGGGAAGCGCCGGAGGGCCGGTACGTGACCCGCTCCGGCGCGCGTCCGGGAGACCGGCTGCTCGTGACGGGCGCGCTCGGGGAGTCCCTGGCGGGGTACTACGCCCTGAAAAGCGCCGGGGAACGGAGTGATTCCGGCGGAGCGGTATCGGAGGAGGGATTCCCGGCGGTCCCGGAGGGGGTACGCGCCTGCATTCGGAAGCATTTCCGGCCCGTCCCCCGGCTGAACGCGGGCCGCGCCGCCGCCCGGACCGGCTTCGTCCATGCCATGATGGACGTGAGCGACGGCCTAACCGGCGACGTGCGCCACCTCGCGGAGCGGAGCGGCGTGGGAATCCGCATCTGTCTCGCCGACCTCCCCCTCTCCGATGCCCTGAGAGAAGCGGCCCCATTTCTGGGTAAAGATGCAGTGGACCTCGCGCTCGCGGGCGGGGAAGACTACGAGCTGCTCATGGCCGTGCCCCCGAAGCACGTAGAAGCCGTCCGCGAATCCGTGGAATCGACCGGAGTCCCCTTCACCGCCATCGGAGTGGTGACGGACCGCCCCGGAGAGATCGTTCAGGTCCACCCCGACGGGCAGGAGTCTCCCCTGCCCCTCCGCTCGTGGGACCATTTCAGGGGGTAGGGTGTAGGGAGGAGCGATTTCGCCAGAGTCCATCGGTTACTCCTCTCCGCCAGGAAATTTACTCGTTTGGCTATTGATAACTTTCACTTTCAAGCTCTAGGCAAAGTTGGGGTTGAGGGCTGCTTTAATTTTCTCTGGACAGAAAACTCTGTGGAATCGGAAAGAGCCATGAGCGCAATCCAAAATCCAAAATCCAAAATCCAAAATCCAGGGGTTCATCGCTCCGTCTTCGCGCCGGACCCCCTGGCGACGGAGCGTATCGGGGAGTCGCTGGGGCGGCGGATGGAGCCGGGGACTCTCGTGCTGCTGTTCGGCAACCTGGGCGCGGGCAAGACGACGTTCGCTCACGGCCTTGCGCGCGGGCTGGAGATCCCCACCGACATTCAGAGCCCGACCTTCGCCCTTATCTACGAGCACAAGGGCCGCATCCCCCTCGCCCACATGGATTTCTACCGCCTCAACGCCCCGGACGAGCTCGACACCCTCGGAATCGAAGAGTACCTCGACGGGGACGGCGTGACCCTCATCGAATGGCCGGAGATCGCTATGGATCGCATGCCGGAGTCCCGCATTGAGATCCGCATCACGCCCGAAGCCATGGGGCGGCGGCTGGAATTCACCGCACACGGCGATGCGGCGACCCTCCTCTCCGGCTGGAACCTCGAATCGGACGAATCGGAGTCCTCTACCGGAGAGTGAGCCGCGCCCTTCCACCCCGGAGGGTGTCCCCTTTTCCCCCGAAGTACGCCCCGCAGAAGGTTTCCCCGACGATCTCCCTCGGTATATATCCCATGCCCCGAAGACCTTCTCCCCCGGAGAAGCTTGAAAACGCAATTCTTTTCCATCGGTCGAGGCGGCCTGCGGGAGTCGGGGCGCTCCGTACGCAGGGATGCCGCTGGCCGGTCCAGGAGGGAACGATGAAACTCGATACCCTGAAAGATCTATTCGTGGAGGAGCTGCAGGACCTCTACAGCGCGGAGCAGCAGATCATCGAAGCGCTGCCCAAGATGGCGGAAAGCGCGTCCAACCCGCAGCTCAAGACCGCTTTTGAAGAGCACCTGAAGATGACTCAGGAACAGAAATCCCGGCTGGAGAAGATCGCGCAGCAGTTGGGCGTGGACCCATCCGGCAAGCACTGCAAGGGGATGGAAGGCCTGATCAAAGAGGGGCAGGAGCTGATGAAGGAAGACGCGGACCCTGCCGTCCTCGATGCGGGCCTCATCACCGCCGCGCAACGCGTCGAGCATTACGAGATCGCCGGATACGGCACCGCGCGCACCTATGCCAGCACCCTGGGGCACGCCGAGGTCTGCCGGCTCCTCCAGACCACCCTGGAAGAAGAAGGCGAGACCGATCACAGGCTGACCCGCATCGCCGAGCAGGTCGTCAATCCGAAAGCGATGTCCGCCTGATGCCTGATCGGTCCTGTTAGTGGAGAGCCCTCGAACGAGCCGGACGCAGAGTGCTCAGGCCTATAAAAGGCAGAACTCCACGACCGGATTGGACGAGCCGGCTTCTGACGAGCCGACCGCGCTGCTTACCTTTGGGTATCCGGCGCGGTCGGTCTTTTGACTCGGAGAGTGACACGGGGAGAACGGGAGGCGGGCATGCAGCTTGAAAGCAGAGTGGCGCTGATCACCGGCGCGGATTCCGGTATCGGACAGGCGGCGGCGTTCCTCCTCGCGATAGAGGGCGCGAAAATCGCGGCCCTGGACCTGAAAGAGGAGGAGCTTCAGGCCACCGTTCAACGGATCCGGGAGGGCGGCGGGGAGGCGATCCCGGTCGCCGCCGACATCTCGCAGCCCGACCAGATGAAGAAAGCTGTTCAGAAGGTCTTTGAGGAGTGGGGGCGGCTGGATATCGTCTTCGCCAATGCGGGGATCAACGGCGTCTGGGCTCCCCTGGAGGATCTGGAGCCGGAGGAGTGGGACCGCACCCTCGACACGAACCTGAAGGGAACGTATCTGACGGTGAAGTACGCCGTGCCTCACCTGAAGAAACAGGGTGGCTCGGTGATCGTCACGGCCTCCATCAACGGCACGCGGAAGTTCAGCGGCACCGGCGCGACGGCGTACTCCTGCTCCAAGGCGGGGCAGGTCGCGTTCACCAAGATGGTCGCGCTGGAACTGGCCCCGCACCGTGTCCGGGTGAACGTCATCTGTCCGGGGGCCGTCGAGACCGACATCGGGGAGAACACGGAAAAGAAGAACGTCGAAGCGGTGAGGATACCCGTGGAGTACCCGGAGGGGCACATCCCCCTCACCCACGGCGAGCCGGGGAGTCCGGAGCAGGTGGCGCAGCTCGTGCTGTTCCTCGCGTCCGATGCTTCGAGCCTCATCACCGGCACCGAGGTCTGGATCGACGGCGCGGAATCGCTGCTGCAGGGGTGAGCGGTGGGTGTTGAGCCTGGGGCGGTGGGTATTGAGCCTCGGGTGCTGGGTATCGGGTGTTGGGGAACGTTACGCGAGCGGGGGG
>JAHWJO010000067.1 GCA_019348365.1 Armatimonadota bacterium
AATATAAGAGCCTGTATGCCGGAACCCCTTTTTTAATATCGATGATTATACTCGACCCATCGGAGATTCTAACAGGCTTCCGCTATTCTTTTGCATATTTCTTCCATTTTTCTGCGGGAGGATGAGGGATTCCCTCCCTATTCCGTCTGGAACGCACAAAGTTAAGTAAGCTCCCATACGGGACCGCTCAATCGGTAACGGAGATTCATCAGGATTTACGCAAAGCCTGATGCAATTGTCATTCTGAGCGTCAGCGAAGAATCTGCGTGTACACTCGTGGACTCTTGCGAACTCCCGTGTATGCCATGGGTGAAACGCAGATTCTTCGCTGACGCTCAGAATGACAGAAGAGAAGCGCGAGGGGACAGAATCTTCCAGGCCGCTGCGTAAGTCATGATCAATAGGTTGGAGATGAGCAGCCCGGTAGAAATCTTATTCCCCGCTTACCGGTGAAGGACGGCTCGGAGGGAGTGCGGCGGGGGAGACAGAAGACGGAGTTACCGAGGGTGGAGCTGTCGAAGGTGTGGGTCGGCGTCTCTTGCGGCGACCCTCTTTCACGTCCGAGAACTTCAGCTTGGCCTGAACGCCGGAGATCCTCTTCAACCCCTCTCCGGCGTAGACCTCTATCGTCACCTGGGTGCCGCGGTGGGCGTACAGGTGGCCGACGCCGATGCTGTTTCCCGTCAGGGAGGGCGTTTGCGCCGGCGGGAGGGGGGCGTTGCTGGGGACGACGGTGAGCGTTCCCGACTGGGGAGTGAACTCTACCGGCTTGGCGTCCTCCCCGGCCAGGACGACTTCGGTGAATTCCAGCTTGTAGACGGTGCCGGGCGGCGCGCTCGCCGGAACGTCCAGGACGGTCGTGTAGAAGACGCCGGGGCCGTTGAACGGCTTGACGCGCGCGAACGCCGCGCCCACCTGTCCCTTGACCTTCGAGTTGACGGCGATGAGAGACCCCTGGGTGATCGGGGTAAGCTTCGTGGAGTCCTCGCCCTCCTCCGCCTGCGCGGGCTGGAGATCGATCGGGCCTTCGGGGACCTCCTCCAGACCCGCCTCGCCGTCATCGGGGACGCCGGAAGGAGCGCCGGAGGGGGCTTCCGGCCGCGCGTCTCCCCGAGGCGCGGGGGAAACGCCGGAGCGCCCTCCACCGGGAGCCGCTGCGATTCTCCGGGAGTCACGCGGCCTTACCGCTCTCGCCGGAGCGGCGGAATCGGACGGCCTCCTCCGGGGCGAGGCGGATCGGGGGCGGGGAGCCTGCGCACGCGGGCGGGGTTTCGCCTTCGGACGGGTTGCCGGAACGGGAGGCTCAAGGAGTGGGGATGCAAACCTGTCCGGGATCGGAGGTTCCGTGCCGGGGGGCGGCAACGGCGGAAGCGGCGGCTCCTCTTCGGGGGGGAACGACGGCAGCTCGGACGGATCGACCTGGACCACGCGCAGGTTGTCGATGTCGGGCAGTCGGTGATCGGGACGCGCCCACCGGGAGGCCGACGCCATCAGCGCCACATGGGCCAGCAGGGAGAGTATGAGCGCCCAGCGCAGGGGCGTGCTGCTCCAGAAATCTTTCACGGCTTATCCGACAATGAGGAGGGAACTGGGTGAATCCAGGTGATCTCAGGACGGAGTGATCCCATGTCTTCAAATCGGTGCAAACTGAGCAAACCGGCTTTCCGTTTCGATAAGGAGGAGGGAACGGGACGGCCCTCCGGGTTTCTTACTTTATTGTGGATTAAAATAAACAATAGAAGAAGGATTGTGCAGAATATGACCGGGAAATCGACTCAGGCCTGGACGGTCCCTCTGCCACCCGCAGGTTTCGCGGGACCCTCGGCGCTCTCGTCCGGACCGATCCCGGCGGGCATCATCAAACCCGATTATCCGGAACGCCTCCGGGTATAATGAGTGTGATTCGGCCCGCTTTGTTCCCCGCGATTTCGTCGTTGTGAAGCCTTCCCGTTATGGGGCAGGATCCCTTTGCCCTCTCGTTGAATCCGTTACCCTCAATCCTTAACAAGAACACCATCCCATGGACTCCCATACTTTAGATACACTGGAATTCGATGCGGTACGCGAGCAGATCCGACGGTACGTGGCGTGCAGCCTCGGCGCGGAAGAGGTGGACCGCATGGCCCCGGAGACGGAGGTCAGGCGCATCCGCACGCGGCTGCAGGAGGTCTCCGAAGCGCGCCGGATCGTGGACGCGCGCGGCTCCTTCCCGTTGGACGGGGTACGGGACATCCGGCCCCACCTGGAGAAAGCGTCCGTGGCGGGCATCCTGCTTCCGGGCGAGCTGCTGGAGGTCCTCGGCACGATCATCGGCGCGCGGCAGCTTCAGACGTTCATCCTGAAATCACAGGAGTCGTCGCCGCTGCTGACCGACCTCGCGAAGACGATCACCCCCTTCCCGAAGATCGAGTCGGAGATCAACCGGTGCATCACCCCGAAAGGCGAGGTGGCGGACCACGCGACTCCCCAGCTTCAGACCCTCCGGCAGCGATTAAAGGTGACCCACAACCGGATGATGGAGAAGCTCAACTCGTACCTGCGCTCGCCGGAGGTAAAGAACCTGCTTCAGGACCCCGTTATCACCGTGCGGGACGGGCGGTACTGCATGCCCGTGAAGGCGGAGCACCGGCGGGAGTTCGGCGGATTGGTGCATGACTCCTCCGCGAGCGGCGCGACCCTCTTCATGGAGCCGCAGGCGGTCGTGGACCTCGGCAATGAGATCCGCGAATTGCAGCTCAAGGAAGAGCAGGAGATCGAAAAGATCCTCCGGAATCTCGCGGGGCTGCTGGCGAGCCAGTCCGCCGCCCTTCTGGCGATGGTGGGGACCCTCGCGCAGCTCGACCTCATCGCGGCGAAGGCGTACTGGGCCAACGAGCACCGGGCCGTGGAACCCGAGCTCGACACGACGGGGCGGCTCGACCTGAAAGGGGCGCGGCATCCCCTCCTCACCGGCGACGTGGTCCCCATCGACGTGTACCTGGGCGACGAGTTCACCGCCCTCCTCATCACCGGGCCGAACACCGGCGGCAAGACCGTCACCCTGAAGACCGTGGGCCTGCTGACGCTGATGGCGCAGGCGGGAATCCCGATCCCGGCGGAAGAAGGAAGCAAAATCGCGATCTTCCGGCAGGTCTTCGCCGACATCGGGGACGAGCAGAGCATCCAGCAGTCCCTCTCCACCTTCTCCTCGCACGTCAGGCAGATCATCAAGATCCTGGAGAACGTCGATTCCGGGACGCTGGTGCTGCTGGACGAGATGGGGGCGGGGACCGACCCGGCGGAGGGGGCCGCGCTCGCCAAGGCGATCCTGAAGTATCTGATGAAGCGGAGCGCCCGCATCGTGGCGACGACCCACTACGGGGAGCTGAAGGAGTTCGCCTTTACCGAAGCGGGGTGCAAGAACGCCAGCGTGGAGTTCGACGAGGAGACCCTGCGCCCGACGTACCGCCTGCTCGTCGGCGTGCCGGGGAGCAGCAACGCCCTCGCCATCGCGTCCCGACTCGGGATGCCGGATGAAGTCATCTCCGCCGCGCGGGAGATGTACCACCCGGAGCGGGCCGCCCTCGAAGCGATCTACCGCGAGATGGAGTCCGACCGAAGGAGCGCCGAAGAGAACGAATCGGCGACCCGCGCCGCCCTCGAAGACGCGGAGCGGCTCCGCCGCCAGTGTCTCACCGAGTACGACAAGCTGATGCGCCGGAAGGAACGGGAGATCGAGCGGGCCGTCGAGGAGGCGCGGCACATCGTCCGGAAGGCGAAGGACGAAGCCGGGGAGATCCTCGCGAATTTGAGGAAACAGGACCGCGAGAGCAAGGCGACGGAGACGGCCCGCCAGCGGCTGGAGCGCGTGAGCGAGCGGGTCGAGCGGCGACGGCGGCGGAGCGACGAGCGGCTGCCGCATCTCCCGGAAATCCAGAAGGGCGACGGCGAGGTGGAGGGCGTGCCGGAACCGGGCGAAGAGGTCCTCCTCGCGCAGTTCGGGCAGCGGGGGGTCCTCCTCCGGCGGGAGAACGGGCGCAGCGAGGTGCAGGTCGGCGCGATGCGGCTGACCGTCCCGACGCAGTCCCTCCGCCGGGTCAAGGCCCAGGAGCGTCCCGTGGAAGCCCAAAAAGGGGTGAGCCTGGGGACGGTGTCGCTCCAGCGGGCGCTCGCGCTCCCGGCGGAGCTGGACCTGCGCGGCCAGCGCGCCGACGAAGCCATGCTGAACCTGGAGAAGTACCTCGACGATGCCCGGCTCGCGGGGATGAAGAAGGTGCGGGTGATCCACGGCAAGGGGCTGGGCGCGCTGCGGAAAGTGGTCTGGGATGCCGCGAAATCGGACCCTACGGTGGGTCAGGTCACCGAAGCCCCGGAGGAAGAAGGCGGCGCGGGCGTCGCCGTCATCGAGTTGAAGTGATTGGAACCACAGATAACCCATGAGGATAGAAGATAGAGGATGGAAGATAGACCACTCCTGCAATCTTCTATCCTCCATCTTCAGGGGTTCAAAGGGGTTGAATCCGTGTTGATCCGCGTTCATCTTCGGTTTCATACCATCGAGTGAGAAGCATCCTATGGTAACTGAGCGAATCGTTCTCTCTCCTCATGCGCCGGACACATGGGCCGATGCAATCTCCCACGCGGTGGAGCTTCTTCGCGCGGGGGAGAGGGTCGCTTTCCCGACGGATACGGTTTACGGGCTGGGAGCGGACCCGTTCAATGAATCGGCGCTGGCTGGTCTCTTTACGGCCAAGGGGCGGCCCGAAGACAAGCCGATTGCGCTGCTGGTCGGCCAGCCGGAGGACGCACGACCGGCCTGCGCGGGCATCCCTCCGGAAGCCGTTCGACTGATGGAGCGGTTCTGGCCGGGACCCCTGACCCTCGTGCTCCCCGCCGCTCCCCACCTTCCCGGCACGCTCCTCGGCGGGAAAACGACCGTCGGCGTACGGATGCCGGATCATCCCCTCGCGCTGGCCCTGCTGCGCGCGTTCGGCGCGCCGCTCGCCGTGACCAGCGCCAACCGCTCTGGCCAGCCTGACCTTTGCACGGGGGAAGAGGTGGAAGCGGCGCTCGGCGGGAGAATCCCGCTCCTCCTGGACGGCGGACGCACGCCCGGCGGCTCCCCCTCGACCGTCGTGGATGTGACCGCCTCGCCCCCCCGCATCCTTCGCGAAGGACCGATCTCCCTCGTTGCTCTAACCGAAGCCGCCGGGTAGATTCCTCACCCCTCATTTTCGTTGTCGAAGAAGTTTGGATGAGGATAGGGAGGTGATTTGGACCTTTCCGACCTGCTATCCTCTTAGAAGAATGGTCCCCACACACGATACGCTGAAAATCCAGATCGTGCCCATGGAACGGGAGTACGTCCGAGAGGTGGCGCAGATCGAGCGGGTTTGCTTCACGAGCCACTGGCCGGAGAGCGCGTTCATGAACGAGCTCACGAACCGCTCGGCCCGGTACGTCGTCGCGGTGCGAGGCGGGCGCGTGATCGGGTTCGCCGGGATGTGGGTCATCATGGACGAGGCGCACGTGACGACGATCGGCGTGCTGCCGGAACACCGCCGCCGGAAGATCGGGGAACGGTTGCTGGTGCGGCTGATCGAGATAGCCCGGAGTCTGGGCGCGCGGCGCGCCACCCTGGAGGTGCGGAAGAGCAACACCGCCGCCCTCCGGCTGTACGAGAAATACGCCTTTACGGGGGCGGCCATCCGTCGGGGCTACTATACGGATACGGGTGAAGACGCCATCGTGATGTGGGTGAACGACCTCTGGAGTCCCGAATTCGAAGCGGCGTTCTATGCCCGCCGTTCCGCTCTCCCATCCGAAAGTGAATGAAGGGTTTTTGGCGACACCGTGATTGTTCTGGGCATTGAAACGACGTGTGACGAGACGAGCGCCGCCGTCTTGCGGGACGGCACGGAGCTTCTGTCCAATCTCATCTCTTCACAGGTGGAGCTGCACCGGCAATGGGGCGGGGTCGCCCCGGAAGTGGCCGCGCGCCACCATGTGGAGGCGATCAACCCGATTCTCCGGCAGGCGGTGGATGAGGCGGGCCTGACCTTCAATGACCTGGATGCCGTGGCCGTGGCGAACCGGCCCGGACTGGTGGGCGCGCTGCTGGTGGGCGTCTCGGCGGCGAAGGCGCTCGCGATGGTCTACGGCCTGCCGCTCGTCGGGGTGAACCACCTGGAAGCGCACCTTTACGCGAATTTCCTGGAGCACACGGACCTGGAGTTCCCCATGCTCGGCCTCGTGGTGTCGGGCGGGCATTCCAACCTGGCGCTGATGACGGGGCACGGCGAATTCCAGCCCGTCGGGCACACAGTGGACGACGCGCCGGGGGAAGCGTTCGACAAGGTCGCGCGGGCCATGGGCCTCCCCTATCCCGGCGGGCCGGTCATTGATAAATTGGCGACGGAGGGCGACCCGACCGCCTACCCTTTCCCCCGCGCCGACCTGGGCGAGACGTTCAACTTCTCCTTCAGCGGCTTGAAAACCGCGCTCCTCCGCTTCCTCTCCGAGAATAAGGATGCCCGCGTGGAGGACATCGCCGCGAGCTTTCAGGAGGCCATCGTGGATGCGCTGGTCAACACGACGGTCCGGGCCGCGCGCGCGACGGGGGTGGAGACGGTGCTGGTGGCGGGGGGCGTGGCGGCGAACCGGCGGCTGAAGGCGCGTTTCGCCGAGGCGGGAGAGCGGAACGGCCTCCGTATCCTCTCCCCGAAGCCGATCCTCTGCACGGACAACGCCGCGATGATCGCGACGGCGGGGCACTACGCGCTGCGGGAGGGCCGGGGGGACGGCCTGGGGCTGGAGACCTTCGCGACCGCGCCGCTCGGCTCCTGATCTCGCCCCATAGCGTTCCGTTCGGGTTCTCCGATCCGCTTACATCTCTCCGCAGCATCATCCGGCATTTCTCTCCCGTCGGGGGATTCTGTCAAACTAAGGGTGAATCCCTTATTCGCCCCCCATAACAGGAGAACCCTATGCGACCGACCTCATCCGAATCCCCCTCTGCCGGAGCCGTGCACGGGCAGGGCCGCGCGCCCCTTCCCCGCCAATACGTCCTCTTCACCTTCTACAAGATCGATCCCGCATGGCGACGCTTGAGCGCCGAGGAGAAGCAAAAAGGGAAAGACGAATTCCTCTCCGTCCTCGAAGACCGCATGGGCGGCACCGTCATGACCCACACTTACTCCACGGTCGGGCTGCGGGCGAATGCGGAGCTGGTTCTCTGGCGCATCGCCTCCGACCTGGAGCCATTGCAGGAGATGACGGCCCGGCTCCTCTCCACCGGCCTGGGCGCTTACCTCGAAAGCACCGACTCGCTGCTGGGACAGACGAAACGTTCTGTCTACGTGGACAAACTCAACCCGGAGCACGAGGAATCCCGAATCTACGTCAGGCCCGCGCAGTCGAAGTACATCTTCATCTACCCGTTCGTGAAGACCCGCGCCTGGTATCAGATGAGCAAGCACGCGCGCCAGGGCGTGATGGACGAGCACATCGAGGTGGGGAACCGCTACCCCTCCGTCAAGCTGAACACCATCTACTCGTTCGGGCTGGACGACCAGGAGTTCGTCGTCGCGTTCGAGACCGACCACCCCTCCGATTTCTTGGATCTCGTGATGGAGCTGCGGGAGACCGAAGGCAGCCTCTTCACCGAGCGCGACACGCCGATCTATACCGCGATCCTCCGCAGCTTCAACGAGGCTGTGGAGATGCTCGGCTGAGGTGAAATGTCGGTTTCCTCGTTCAAAAACCGCCGGAAGTGGGTTTAGGCGACAAAGTGGGTAAAAAAGAGATGAGGGTCATCCATCCCGGATGGGGTGCAGCCCTTCTTTTCACGAAACCCACGATTCTTTCGGGTGGGAGATAAGCGTTCGTTTTATCTCCTCCGAAGGCTTAAAAGGAGGAAATCATCATGAATAAAGGACTGGCGATGGTCGGCGGCGCGACGCTCGGCGCGGGCCTGATGTACCTCTTCGATCCCACTGCCGGAAACCGGCGGCGCTCCCTGATCCGCGACAAGTTCGTGCATGCCGCTCATGAAGTGGAAGATTTCACCGGGTCGAAGATGCGCCACCTTCGGAATAAATCGAAGGGGATGATGCACGAGATGAAAGATGCGATGACTCCTATGGAGTCCGACTCCTCGATGAGTTGATTTTTCAGGAGATACGATGAGGATATGATTCTCGTCCGAGAAAATAAATCACAACATCGGTTTGCATGAGAGATACCGAGGGATGCTATACGGCAGAGCGCGTCAATCGGCGCTCTGCCGTATTTTTATGCAGGCGCGTTTATCCCGCCTACCGGATTAGAGCCTGTTATGAACTTTGTACGCTTGCTTATAGATCGGTTCATGCGTGATGTGCCAGTGGATAAGCCAGCATGCCCAATGCTAAGACAACTAGGGGTAGGTTTCTTACTGCCCTTTCTCATGAACCATTCACGCCTAAAGTCCCGTCCTGAAGTTCATAACAGGCTCTAGCGGTGGTTCGGTTGGAATCGCGTGTAATGAAGGGCTGTACACTTCCTCAGCGAAGCGCCACGATCCGGAGCGCGATATCCTCCGTGTACGTGGGAGATGCGATGCGGGCCGATCCTTTGCCGCCGGATGTATTCTGCGTTCGGAAATCCGCATTCTTCTCCAGTTTGCCGGTCTTCGTATCCCACCATTCGGCCCGGTACGTGTCTTCGGGCAACTCCAGGGTGAGTTCGGCCTGTGTGCCGCCCTTGAGGTAGATCGCGTAGGCCCGGCCCGGCTCCGCCAGCGCCTGGACCGCGCCGCCTTCCGGAACGCCCGCTTTAATGAACGAGGGGTCCGGCCTCATCCGGATGAAGTCGAAGCCATATATGAAGTCCTTCAGGATCTGTAGCTGCCGGCGGAGGTCGGGGCTGCCGCCGCCCGGCTGGGTCGAGGGATACCGGAACGTCCCCTCCGGATGATCCACGGTGAACGAGTAATCCAGGTTGTTGTACGCGCCCCCGCCCGCCAGGAGGAACTCCCACGCTTCCGAGCGGTAGAGGAAGTCGGCCTGGCCCCGGAACCCCGTCTCGTCATCCGCGATGACCCGGTTCAGGTCGTAGTTCAGCGCGACGGCCTTCGGCGGGTGGGCGTAGTGGAAGTTGAAGACCGACACCTCCGGGAACGGGTCCTCGATTTCCTGGGATCCGTTGGCGATGTTCTGCGCGAGGAGGTGCCGGTTCGGGAGCTTTGATTCCGCTTCCGTGACTGTCTCCGCGATCCGTTTCTGCCACTCCATCGTCACGCCCCCGAAGTACGGCTCGTTGCAGATCTCGAAGTACAGGTTATCGAACGCGTTCAGCTCCTCCACCGCTTTCCGCACGAACCGCTCCTGCACCGCGACGAGATCCGAATGCTTCAGGGTCAGGACCTCCGTTCGGGGCACGTCCCCGATCCCGTTCACGTTGTTTTTGGCGTTCAGCGGGCTGAGCGCCCACATGGAGTCCTCGTAATAGGGGCAGAAGAGGGTGTATTCCACCACGACCCCGCGCTTCCCCGCCTCCCGGATAAAATCTTTCAGCCGCCGGAAGTAGGCGTCGTCCCACCGGTTCAGGTCGAACTTGTTGCCGCCGTTCGCGTAACCGGGAATGCTGCTGCGCGCCCATGGCGCGATGAACCGCTCCGGTTTGGGCGCGAGGGTGTTCTCGGTGATGTTGAAGGCTTTCGGGTCCTCCACGTACGCGCCGGAGAAGATCCGGGTCATGTTCAGCCCCTTCGACTCCAACTCCTTGAAGTAGCGCGTGTAGTCGAAATCCATGTTCAGCACGCCCCCGTAATGCTCGGCGGAGGTGAGGAGGATCGTTGGATCGTTCCGGAAGAGGAAGTAGTGCGGGTTCTCCGGGTGGAGGGCGAGGGGTTTCATCGGCTTCCTTTTCCGTCGGGTGTAGCGGGAGATATTGATCGAGCGGGCCGATTCAGCCCATGGGGCCTGTAGCAGTAGAATCGGGGAGAGGAATGCGGCAGCAAGAAGCGATCTTCTGGAGAAAATCAACGGGCGGTTTCCTTTATCGTATGCAGGTTCCGGAGCGATAGAGCGGACAGGAACGGTATCTCAAAGAGGAGACCCCCATGAGGAAAAGATTGTTTCCCAAACACAAGAGTCCTCCCGCATCCGAACCCTCGCCGGATTTGCAAGCGATCCTGGAGGAGTTGAAATCGCCGGACGAGAAATGCCGCGCTGAGGCCGTGCGGAAGCTCTGCCCCTGCCGGGGGACGGTCTGGAGCGAGCCCGTGTTCCCCCGCGTCATCGAGCTTCGCAACGATCCGAGCCCGGTCGTCCGCCAGGCCGTGGAGCACGACCTGAACGAGAATAAGGATTGGGGGATGCGCTCGGAAGCGCGAAAGATGGAAGGACAGAGGGTTCGGGGCGAGTATCGGCAGGTGGAAGCGGAGATCAAGGCCGTCCTGGAAAGCGAAGCCGAAGAAATATCGGTCCCACCGCCGCACAGCCTCGGCTGGCGCACCCATCCCCGGCGGCGCACCCCAAAGAAACACCGCCTGGGTTAAACGATCAGGGGTTCACGACGACCCTTCTTTAAGCGGAACGACTCTCTCACCTGTCATTCTGAGCGAAGCGAAGAATCTGCGTGTAGAGACCTTGTAGCGGCTTGTAGTGATAGGATCTTGTGGAAATCTCAGGAGAAACGCAGAATCTCCGCTGCGCTCAGAATGACAGGTACATCAATCGGGGCGTCGAACCCCCATCGACTCTGGTGCATGATCTCGTTGATGAAGAGATCGTTGCATGGTAGAGGGTAAAGCGCATCTTTTGAACGGGGTTGACCTCTCGAATTACATTCTGCGAAATCGGGATAAATTGTAGAAGGAATCGAGATTCAGGATCAAGAAGGGGATGTTACAATACTAACACCTCCTGAACGGGCTATCGTGCCCCCTGCCAACCTTACCGTCATTTTATCCCCTACACGAGGATGGTGGAAGCTCCTTCTGCCACCGTTCTCCCTCTCTGCTTCCCTGATAGATTTGTCCCAAAGGAGGAGTCATGGACACTCACTCCCCAGATGAACCCCGCGTCACGGCCCGCATCTCCCGCCGACAGGCCATCCAGCGCGCCGGAGGCATGCTCGCCGCCGTAGCGGTCGTCCCCGAAGCGCTGGCCCAATCCGAGAAGACGGAGGCCGTTCCGACGGCTTCCCGGAGCACCTTCGATCCGGAAGGGTTGAAGAATCTTACGCCCGGACCCGTCAACACCCTGCCGTCCAAACAGTCCCGGTGCATGCATACCGTGACGCCTCTTACCGAGTCGAAGCTGCTCATTGTCGGAGGGGAGCGCATCGGGCCGCTCTCCAGCGCGATCATTTTCGAGGCCTCCACGAACGACTGGACTCCGGTGGCTTCCATGAAGACGGCACGAAAGCAGCACGCCGCCGTACGTCTGCCGGATGGAAAGGTGCTGGTCGTGGGCGGGGCTTCGCAATCCCCTCTCTCCAGCGCGGAGATCTACGACCCGGAGACGAACCGCTGGTCTCCCGCCGCATCGATGAAAACCCCGCGCTGCCAGCACACGGCGACCCTGATGCCCAACGGCCATGTCATGGTCATGGGCGGCAGCAACACCGGCCCGCTCGCCGGCATCGAGGTCTACGACCCGGAGGCCGACCGGTGGTACACGCCGGAATCCAGCCCGATGATGTCTGCCTGAACAGGAAAAGCGCTCCTCGATTGACTTTAGCTGTGAGGACAGTCAGAGGCGCATCACTCCGTTTTTTTCATCCGTTCGGCCTATGAGGGCCGCAGGAGAAGCATCATGGCATACGAATTTTATTTAAAGATCGACGGCATCGATGGAGAGAGCCGTGACGAAGACCACAAGGGATGGATCGAAATCCTTTCGTTCAGCTGGGGGGTCTCCAATGCAATCGACGCAACTGGGGGCGCCAGGGGCGGCAGAGGAGCCGGCAGGGCCAACTTCTCGGACCTCAACGTCATGAAATTTCTCGACAAATCGACTCCCAAACTCCTGCTTTCGGTCGCCAGCGGGAAACACTTCAAGTTCGCGGAGCTTCACCTCTCAAATCAACCTCTCGAGACCGAGTTCGGGGCCTCCAATATGGAGTCCGACGTCTTCACCTTCCTCAAGCTGGAGGACGTTCTCGTCTCCTCCCACCAGGTGTCGGGGAGCGCCGGCGGCGGCAATGCACCGACCGAGGCGTTCAGCCTGAATTTCGGGAAAGTCACCCTGTCCGTCGCCTCCATCAACCGGGACAAAGCGGATCCTCCTGAAACGGTAACCTGGGATCTCAAGCAAAACAAAAAAGTCTGAGCTTCACCGTCCTCTCCACCGGCGTTCTCGTTTAGAAAACGCCGGTGGGCATTTTCCAGAGGCACGGGAGCCTCCCAGCAACCTCTGATCGGAACCCCGTCGTGCCCACCCCGAATAACCCCCCCGAAGACACATCCCCGGAGATCGTCACCGCCCACATCGAATTCTCCGTCGCCGGGAAACGGATGCAGGCGGAGATCGGCGTCCCGGCGGGACCGACGCATCCGACCGAACTGCTGCCCCTCTTCCGGTCTCTCGCCGATCTGGTGGTGAACGCGGGAGAAGAAGCGGCGAACGCCGGCGGAGAGCGGACATCCTGCCGGAAAGGCTGCGGAGCCTGCTGCCGCCAGCTCGTCCCGATTTCTGAAACCGAAGCCCGGCGAATCCGGGATCTGGTGGAGGAGCTTCCTGAACCCCGCCGGTCCCGTATTCGGGAAAGATTCGCACAGGCGCGGCGGCGGCTGGAAGAGAGCGGATTTCTCGATCAGCTGCTCGCCCCGCAGTCGTTTGCACCTGAAGACGTGAATCCCTTTGGAATGGAGTACTTCCGCCTGGGCATCCCCTGCCCCTTCCTGGAAGAAGAATCCTGCTCCATCCACCCCGAACGCCCCCTGGCCTGCCGGGAGTACCTCGTCACCTCCCCCGCCGAACACTGTGCAGACCCGACCGCCGAGAAGATCCGCCGGATTCCGATACCGGGGAAAGCATCGATTGCG
>JAHWJO010000470.1 GCA_019348365.1 Armatimonadota bacterium
GTCGGTTCATATCTCTAGCTTACCCTCTTCTCACTCCTTTCTATACACCCTCTAAAGTCGCCCTTCACCCGGCTCCACTGAGGAGCAGTTTGTGAGCCGGCGAGAGGTGATGCGCCCTCACCCTGCGCTTCGCGCTGGCCCTCTCCCAATGCTGGGAGAGGGGATCTGAACGTACTGACCTGCGGGTGAAGACCGTACTGTTTCATTTCCTGACGTGTTTCCTCCGGAGAGAAAAGTGTTCATCCCGATCCCCTCTCCTATTGCTGGGAGAGGGGATCGGGATGCAACGGAGGTGAGCGACGGGGTGAGGGCGACTCCCCAATTTCCTCATTCCTTCAGATGCTGGCCGTAGGCATCCCCGATGTGGAGGAGCTGGCGCATCGCGGGGGTCTGCGCCTTCGCCTGGAGAGCGGAGCTCGGTTCGTACCCCTGCCACGGCTTCATCCAGAAGTGGCCGTAATTGTAGATCAGCACCCGGCGGATCGTGCCGCTGTCGTTGTGGAGCGCCGCGTGATAGGTTCGCCCGTTGAACAGCCATGCCGTGCCCGCCGGGTAGGACATCTTGACGTGCCCCGGCATCTCCGCCGGGTCCTCCGCTTGCGGGAGCCGGAAATCCGTGGGATACCGATGCGAGCCGGGGATCACCGCCGTCCCGCCCCCCTCCGGCGTCACGTCCGTCAGCAGGTAAAAGACCTTCACCATCATGATCGAGCGCGGGTGGTAGACTCCGGCCATCCCGACATCGTGATGCCAGTGGGCGTGGGTCTTCGTGTGGGGCGGCGTGAGGAAGTAGTCGTTATCGATCATGGAAACGTCGTCGCCCAGAATCTCCCGCACAACGGGGAAGACGACGGGGTGCTCCAGCAGCGCCAGCATCTCGTCCTCGTACTCGATGGGGGCCTGGACCTGCTCCAGGTTCGGGTTGCGGAGGCCGGGGCGGGAGGGGTCGGCGCGCCAGGCGGCTTCGGCGCGGTCGGCGGCGGCGCGCACCCGGTCGAGGTGATCGGGGGGGAGGGCGTTGGGGAAGACGAGGTAGCCGTTCGTCTCGAAGAAGATGCGCTGCTCGTCGGTCATGGCTCTGGGGGGCACGGTTTCTCTCCCTGTATCGTTCGGTTCGGAAGCGGGATAGGATCCCTCGAAGAGAGGACTTCGCAGGACAAATGCATTCGACCTGCCATCCCGCCGGGCTTTATGTTAGAATTATGACATCCAGAGATCGCCCTCGTCCGCTTTTCGGCGTGCTCCGCTTTCGCAGAAGACCGAAGGCACGGGGATGCAGGATCGAGGGGTGATCCATCCTGATGTGTGGCTCACGCCCGTTTTCCATTTTACTCTCCAAAAGGTTTCTTAAAGGTTTCTCGATGTTTCTTACAGTGCCTCCCCAGATCAAGCGCTTTCTTTTTATCAGTACGCTGCTCCTCCTGAACGGGATGCCGGCTCTGGCGCAGTCGCTCACGATGCAAAGCCCGGTGAACGGCAGCACGGTCACGACCCGGTCGGTCGAATTCGTCGTCGCGGCATCCGGCTTCACCCCGACCCGGGTGGAATTACACGAGGGCATCCCCGGCGATGCCGAGATCGACGCTTACAAGGGCGCGATGGATCGGAACGCGAACGGGACCTTCACCCGCACCCTGGAATTCACGCGTGACGGCACGTACACCTATTATGCGTCCGCGACCAACGGAGCGACCGGGGTGAATTCACCGCCGGTGACGTTCACCATCAACACGTCCCCGGCCGCCCCCGGGCTGGCGATGATGGAGCCGACGCCGGGAAGCACCGTGACCTCCCGCACCGTCCCCCTGCGCGCCCAGGCGACGGGATTCGCGCCCGCGAAGGTGGACTTCTACAGCGGCGACCCGAACGACGCCTTCACCGACCTGTTCCTCGCCTCCGCAAACCGGGGGGCCAACGGGCTGTACGAGACCACGCACACCTTCGAGTCGGGCGGGGCGAAGCAGGTCTACGCCTACAGCTTCAGCGGCAGCACGACCGCGCGGTCCCCGGTGGTCACCTTCACGATTTCGGAGCCGCCGGTCGCCGGGACGGACAAGACCTCGGTGAACATCCCGGCCGTGGACCTCTCGCAGGCGAACGAGACGCCGAGCGTCCCGATCCTGATCTCCAATTCGGGGAACGGGACGCTGAACTGGAACCTCAGCGCCAACGAGTCGTGGGTGTTCTGGGATCGGGGGTCCGGCAGCATCCCCGCCGGGGGATCGGAGACGATCACGGTCCGGATCGACCTGATCCGCCTCTCGATGCTGGGGCCGGGGAACTATTCCGCCACGCTGGTGATCCACACGCCCGGCGCCCTCACCCCGAAGATCGCAATTCCGATCACCCTTGTGCTGACGGATACGGCCCCGGCGAATCCGGTCGTACGCCCGCCCTCCCAGCGGTTCAACGTCAGCGTTTCGGGCGGGCGGCTGCGCACGGCCTCGGGAGATTCGCTGGCGCTGTTCGTCCGGGGGAGCCGGGTGGACGCGGCGCAGCCGGAGGTCACCGTCAACGTGCAGCTCCAGGGACCGAACGGCCCGTTCAACAGCGACGCCCTGAGCGGCGAGTATAAGCTCGACCGGCGGCAGAACCTCTTCTTCGGGTACGACCCGGCGGCGCCGAGCGCCCCGGGCGATTACACCGCGTCGCTCCACTTCCCGGATACGATCCTCACGAAGACGTTCACCATTCCGGCGACCACCGTGACCCTTCCGGCTCCGCAGCCGACCGTCCAATCGTATGCGGACGGGAGCTTCACCGTGCAGTGGAGCGCCGTGACGGGCGCATCCAGCTACTCCATCGACGTGTTCGAAGTGATCGCCGGGGGCGGGTTCGCGTACGTGACAGGCGGCCCGATCCTCCGGCAGACTTCGTGGGGGTTCGCGCCGGGGACCCTCCAGGCGGGTAAGACGTATCAGGTGACCGTCAACGCCTTCAGCTTCGACCCGTATCTCTTCCCCGCGCCCTCCACCTTCACGGCGGCGGGCGGAGTGAGCGCCATGTTCACCATCGGCGCGGGCGCGCCGGAGATCACGGGGACCGATCCGAAGGTCGAGCTGTGCGGGCGGGACGCCACGATCACCTGGACGACGAGCGTGCCGGCGACCTCGACGGTCTCTTACGGGCGCACCGACTCCGGGTTCGGGCTCTGGACGAGCAACCCGGACGAGTTCGGGACCGCGCACCGCGTGGTGGTGCGGAACTTGCAGCCCGGCGTGGAGTACCGGTTCCAGGCGGTCTCCCAGACGGCGACGGGGCAGGAGTGGCGCTCGAAATCCGTGACGGCGACCGTCAGCCCCAACGCGTGGAACAAGCGGGGAGACCTGAACCTCGACGGGGCGGTGAACGTGACGGATGCGATCCTGTCGCTGCAATATGCCGTCCTGGTGGCCGCGCCGCCGACGGATCAGCACCGTATCGTGGCCGACGTGAACGCGGACACCGCGCTCAACGTGCAGGATTCGATCCTCGTGCTCCAGATCGCGGTGGGGCTTCAGGAGGAATGCCCGTAAGCGGCGGGGGATCGGCGGAAAAGCGGTAGGGTCCAGAACGGGAGGAAACTTTCGGCGGGCGGGAGGGGGTTACCTCTCCCCCAACCCCTCCCCGACACGGGGAGGGGAGCCGAATCCCTCCATGGGTCGGTGGATCCCCTATAGGAGCCACCTTCCTTATGGAGTCTCTATCCGGAGAGAAGCGCGAGGAAGGGTCTGGGGCGAACACTCCAGGCCCTTCCTCGTTTTCACATCACCGGCTCCTCATCGTCATTAACGGCTATTCACCCCGGCTCCCATCCCGGACGCTGCCCCTGCGCCTCGATGACGCGCCACTCGCCCCAGGACTCCTCCCAGGCGCGCTGGGCGTAGAAGCCCAATAGCTGCAACTGAAACGGCGTGGCGGACTCCAGCAGCTCTTTCGGGGCGGAGCGGAGATTGTCATACTGGGGGCGGCACCAGGGGCGGCAGAAGTACCCGTGCATCGCGCGGCGCGGCCCGCCGGAGCGGTGCTCCCCGCCGCCGTGCCAGAGCGACGCCGGGAAGACCACGACGCTCCCGGCGGGGGCGATCACCGGCACGGTGGGATAAGC
>JAHWJO010000068.1 GCA_019348365.1 Armatimonadota bacterium
TCGCACAAAGCTGAAGCGCCTCTACCCTTCACATTCTTAGTGGTCATGTACTAGTCCAGAGGGATCAATTTTATTGGATCATGCCTTTTGAGCAACGAAGGAGATACATGTTATGCGCCTGACACCGTTGGGCAAACTGGTGCTGTTCATTCTCATCGTCGGCGTCGCCGTCGGAGGGTGGCGGTGGTGGCAGAACCAATCCGCCGGGGGAACGGATGGCGGAACCGTCGCGGCGCGGAACGAGACCCGCGACGCTCCGGGCGATAACAAGGGCCTCTGGGATCGCATCAGAGAGATGATCCCTGCCACCGGCAACAAGGGAGGCGGCAGCAGCCCTTCCGGGACCGGTGGGGGATCGGGAAATCCGGGAGACATCCTCCTCGTCACGACCCCGGCGAAGGCGGGCTGGCTGAACGACATGGTCGAGCAATTCAACGCCAAACACCAGGGGAAGTACCGCGTGGTCCTCTATAAAAGCGAGGATGGGAAGACCGGGATGGCCTCCCGCAATGCGATGAAGGCGATCCTCGCGGGGAATCTTAAGCCGGTACTCTGGAGCCCCGGCAACCCGATGATCACGGCGCGGCTGGGCGAGGTGTGGGCGCAGCAGCGCGGCGGCGAGCCCGTCATCGACATGGCCGACCCGAACGGCTATCGCGTCTTCCTCCGGTCGCCTATGGTCTTCCTCACGACGAAGGAGAAAGCGAAGTTCCTGCGTCCGATCCTGAGCGGACCGAATCCCTGGTCGGCGCTCCGGGAGGTCAGCATGGGCCGGAAGCCCCCGCCCTGGGGACGGCTGAAATTCTCCCACGCCGATCCACAGACCTCCAGCAGCGGCATCGCCACGCTGGGCCTCATCCTCAACGAGTATGCCCAGAAGACGGGGCAGACCGGAGACATGCACAAGCTTGCCATCAGCGCCGGATTCCAGCAGTTCCTCAGCCAAGTGGAGCAGGGCCTCGTCTACGATCAACCCGCGATCAACGGGACGACGGCCCTCACCCGCGCCTTTCTCGCCGACCCGACCCGCTACGACCTGATCACCGCTTACGAGGGGACCGCGCTCAAGTCGGCGGAGCAGAACCCGAATATCTACGTTATGTACCCAAATCCCACCTCGGTTTCAGAGCATGCGGTGAGCCTCCTCAACGCCCCCTGGATCTCCGACCGGCAGCGCGAGGGCGCGCTGGAATTCATCAAGTTCCTCGGCAGCAGAGACGCGATCCAGGCCGGATTGAAGGACATGTTCCGCCCCGTGGCCGAGACGGGCGACCTCACGCTCCGTCCCGCCCTCGCCCGGTACAGCGACAACGGTTTCCAGGCCACCTTCACGACCACCGAATTGCCCCCCTACGAAGCCATCAACGATGCCAGCTATCTCTGGGCCAAGCGGATCGCGCCGCACCATTAGGCTCTGCGTGGGTGTGTGGATGTGTGGATGTATGGGTGACAGGCATGAGATCGGCTATATTTGTTCCGGCGTGACTCTAATTTCACAATAGAAGAGGGAGACCCATATCGTCATTGGCTTTCCACCCACACATCCACACACCCACACATCCATACATCCACACACCCGGAGGACCGCATTGAAGCTCAGGCCGCGTCGACTCTCGTCTCTCCTTGCCCTCCTCGCTCTCCCCGCCGCGTTCTTCTGCGCCGCGTCCGTCTCCTCCGCACAGGGGCGCCGGGGGAGCGAAACGCCGAAACCCAAACTCGTGGTCCTATTAGTTCTCGACCAATTCCGGGCGGACTCCCTCTCCCGCTTCGAGCCGTTCTTCGTCGAGGGCGGGTTCAAGTGGCTCATGCGGAACGGCGCGCACCTGAAGAACGCCCACTACACCCATGCCACCACCTACACGGGGCCGGGCCACGCCACCCTCAGCTCGGGGACCTACGGGCATACGAGCGGGATCATCGGCAACCGCTGGTACAACCGCGCAGCCAACCGCACCGAGTCGATGTTCTTCGACCCGGCGGCGAGCCTCCTCGGCGGGGTCACCACCGCCCCGAAGGACGACGACACCTCCCCCCGCAACTTTATCGGGAATAACATCAGCGACCAGCTCCTCCTCTCCAACAGCAAGCTCTCGAAAGCCATCGGCATCTCCCTCAAGGATCGTGCGGCGATCATGCTTGCGGGGAAGCTGGGCCGTGCGTACTGGTTCCACGAGGCGGCGGGCGGGTTCATCAGCAGCACCTACTACATGAAGGAGCTTCCCGAGTGGGTGCGGGCCTTCAACGCCCGCAAGATCCCCGACAGCTACTACGGCAGGAAATGGGAAAAGCTCCTGCCCGAGACCGCCTACCGGATCTCCCGCGCGGACGATTTCCCGTACGAGACGGATTACAAGGGGCTGGGCCGCACCTTCCCCCACACGCTGGCGGACAAGACGGGCAAGCCCACCACCGAGTATTACGAAGCGTTCACCGCCACCCCCTTCGCCAACGATTACGAGCTGGAGTTCGCGCGCCTCGCCATCGAGCGGGAGGGGCTGGGGACCGACGAGCACCCCGATCTCCTCGGCATCAGCATCACCGCGACGGACATCGCTGGGCACGCCTACGGCCCTTACTCCCAGGAAACGCAGGACCTCGTCGTGCGGACGGACCGGCAGCTCGCGGACTTCTTCGCCTACCTCAACAAGCGGTTCCGGAAGGGGGAATGGCTGACCGTCTTCACCGCCGACCACGGCGGCACCCCCATGCCGGAGTACATGCAGTCCCTGGGCTTTGATGCGGGCAGAATCAAGAAACAGCAGATCCGGGAAGCCATCGACGCGGCCCTGAACGCGCGGTTCGGGCCGGGGCAGTGGATCATGGAGCTGGAGGACCCCGGCGTCTTCCTCAACCACGACCTGATCCGCGAGAAGAAGCTGGACCCGGCGGAGGTCCAGAACGAAGTCGGGAAGGCGGTATTGAGTGTGCCGGGGATGGCCCGTTATTTCACCCACTCCCAGATGCGGCTGGGCAACCTCCCCCCGAACCCCTGGGCGCAGATGTTCGAGAAGACGTTCTTCCCGCAGCGGAGCGGGGACGTGCTGCTGATGACCAAGCCGTTCTACTTCTGGGGCTCCTACGGCGAGCGGGAGGCGGGCAGCACCCACGGCTCCCCTTACGCGTACGACACGCACGTCCCGCTGATCTTCGCGGGTCCGGGCGTGCGGGCCGGGAAGTACGAGTTCTTCGCGGACATCGCCGACCTCGCGCCTACCCTCGCCGCCCTGCTCGACATCAATCCTCCGGCGGGGAACGAGGGGCGGCGACTCAACGAAATCCTCGCCGAGCGGCGTTAAGCGACGGACCCGATGCCCATTCCTGAACGATATCGGGAAGCTTTCAAGGAAAACTTCAACGTGCTGGGCCTGGCCTCCCTCGCGGCGGCCTCCGCCGCGATGCTGAACCCGCTTCCCCTGCTGGCGGGCCTCGTGGCGGAAGCCGCCTACCTGCTCTTCGTGCCGGATTCCAAATGGTACGAGGCGCGCCTCGCCCGTCGCCACGATGCAGAGGTCATCCGCCGCCAGCAGGATCTCATGAACAAGCTCTTCCCCCTGCTCCGCCCCGAAACGCAGCAGCGGTTTCAGCGGCTCGTACAACTGCGGCGGGACATCGAGAAGCAGCCGATGGCCGAAGAGAAATGGTTCCGGGATGTGCTGCGGAAGCTCGATTACCTGCTGGAGAAGTTCCTCATGTTCGCCGCCCGCGAGGTCCAGTTCCGGAGCTACCTCCAGTCGATCCTGGAGGAAGTGCGCGGGGAGAAGGAGAAGCCCCGCCCGGTGGAGCCGGCCCGGCGGAGATCCTCCCGCGCGGAACGGATTCCCAGCATGGAGGAGCAGATCCTGGGCCTCTTCTTTCCCGGCATCCTCAACGTCGAGATCGAGGAGGACGACGAGGATCACCGCCGACGGCGGGTCCAACGGCAGCGCGAAAAGGAATGGCCCCCTCCCGCGCAGGAGCACCACCTTCCCCGCCACCTCGTAGATCCATGGATAAAAGACACTGTCGCGGAGATCCAGGCTCGCTACGATCAGGACCGGAAGAATCTGGATTCGCTTTTGGAGCAGGAGCAGGACTTCCACACGAAAGCGGTGCTCGAAAAGCGGAAAGAGGTCCTCCGGCGGAGACACGAGTTCGTGGAGAAGATGGGCAAGATTCTGATCAACCTGAATCATCAACTGGAGCTGTTGGAAGACACCTTCGGCCTCATCAGCGACGAGATCCGGGCGCACCCGCCGGAGCAGGTCCTGGCCGACATCGACGAGGTGGTGTGGCAGACCAACGCGATGACGCAGGTGCTGGAGCAGATCGCCCCGTATGAATCGGGGAGTTAGGGAGTTAGGGAGTTAGGGGGTGAGGGCGACTCCCCCACGGCTCCTGAGGAGGATAATGTGGGATTGAAAGACGCGTTGCGAAAAGCGGCGGGCCTGCTGGTCGAGCTGCCGCCGGAGACGGAGGGGCAACCCCCGGCCGGTCGAGATCCAAATGCCGATCTCGATCGGATCTTTAAGCAATTCTCTCCGGCCGGCGAAGGGGATGCGCCCGCCCGAACCGTCGAGCAGATCGTGAAGGAGACCGACGGCCCGAACCTCGATGAGATCACCGTCCCGCCCTCGGAGCTGTCCGCCGCGTTGAATGAGCAGGGCGAGGTCGATTTCCAGGTGATCTACACACAGGCGGGGCTGCCGCCCGTCCCCTTCACCGCCGAGCAGATGCGGGACATGCTCGCGTCCCTCCCCACGGAGCTGCCCCTGGAAACGAAGCGGCAGACCGTCAACGTCACCCTCGGCACGATGGGCCGGACGATGGGCCTCACCCCGGAGACCGTCGTGGCGGACGCCTCCCGCAAGCTCGCCGCCCTGGGCGCGTTCGTGGACAACCTCTCGAAACAGACGACGGAGTTCGTCACCGCATCCGAGGAGGAGATCTCGGCGCTCCAGGCACGGATCGAGGAGATCAAGGGCGCGATTCAATCGACGAAGCTGAAGCAGGCCCGCGCGTCCCAAGCCTGTGAAGCCGAGTCGGAGCGGCTGGACGAGGTGCTGGAGTTCTTCAGCCTGGACCTCCCGCCGTCCCGGTACGCCGCAGAGGGTCCACCGGAGCCGGAGCGAAAGTAGCACCCCGAAACAAGACCGACGTCATCGGCCTGGAGGTTGGAGAGTCCCTTTTAAGGCGGCCTCCCGGACCCACATCTCTTCCTGATGGATCACTTCCATCGTCTTCTTGAGCCATCTCCCGTGGGGATTGTCGATGTACCCCCGCGCCACTAAAGGCCGGACTTTCATGTACTCCAGCCACGCGCGATCCAGGTCGCGGCTGACTTCCTCCGGCTTCGCATCGTGGAGGGAGAGTGAAGCCAGCACCTTGGCTTCCGGCTGCAACTGCCGTACGGACAGGCGGGCGGGGCCGTTCGTCCCCTCATGGGTCCAGATGAACTGGCGCAGATGCTTCTTCAGGTAAGCGGGGGTTTTCATCCAGGCGGGAACGGGTCCGGAGAGCGTCAGTAGGGGCTTGCGGTCCAGTTTGCAGACCGCCTCCGCCCCAAAATTGCCGGGGTAGCCATGCCGTTTCGGGTCCCAGAGGAACCATGACAGGTTCAGTTCGCTCCGCCCCGGTTTCGGCGGGTGGAGCTTCAGCGCGCGGTCGAGGTGGCGGACCAGTTCCGGGATCGGGTAGCGCTCCCCGCCGGGCTTCGTGCCGGGGAGGTAATTACCTTTCGGATCGAGGAGCACCTGATTGCCCTGGGTCGGGGGCTTCCAACGCTCCTTGTGCTTCTGCATCTGGTCCCAGTCCATGCGGACGCAGACGAACTGCCGGAGGAGGCGATTGACTTCGGGGTGGGAGACCGCACGGGCCTCCTCATGCGCGAAACCCGGTCAGAAGAAGGCGCTTTTTTTCCCGCCGTTGTAAGTCTCGCTCTCTCCACTGACGCAGGTGTAGGCGACCATGAAGATGGGACGGCCCGTCGCGCTCGCCATCTCCAGCGCCTGCTCGATGGTGGGCACCCAGAACAGCTCGTCCGAGGCCCGTGTGCCCGCCGCCGCCGGTCGCAACGCCGACATTCCGGCCAGCAGAACAGATAGAAGAATCAAACGGTTGAGGATCATACTTCCTTCTTCGGCACGATGGGGCGGCATCCTCCTGCCGGATGCAACGAACCGCGGAGACGCAGAGGCGCAGAGAACTTCATGAGAATGGAACCACGGATGAACACAGATAAACACGGATGGGTTCATACGTAACCCTCATCTGTGTTCATCCGTGTTCATCTGTGGTTGCTTATTGCAGTGGCGCTACTTGAACTTCGGCGGCTCCACCCGACGCACGAAGCTCAGTTCCACCAGTTGATCGAGCTTCTCCGCCGAGAGGGTGCCGAGGAGCAGCTTGTTCGGCGTGAGGGTGGCGTTGAGGTCAAAGCCGAGGGCTTTCAGCCGTTTCAGGCCGTCTTTGGGGAGAGCGTTCAGCCAGACGAGCACCGTCACTTTTCCGTTCTGCACCGCCACGCCGGGGAGGGTCAGGTTCCCGCCTTTGCCCTGCCGCTTCACCTTCTCCGCGAGGCCGTGCAGCGCGGGATGGAGCTTCGCGCGGGCCAGGATCGCCCTGCGCTCTTCGGGCTTCATCTGAGACAGGTGGGCCAGCGCCTCTTTCTTTCCCTCGGCGACATCCAGCTCCATACGTCTTTCCGCCGGGGCCGCCGACAGGGATTCCACCACCGTTCCATCCGCCAACGGTGCAACGCCGCCGAATCCGCCGCCCCCGAAGCTGCCGTTGGCGGTGGCGCCAGCCGAAGGTTGGGCCGGCGCCAGGGAGGGCAGCGGTTTCCCCGCAGGAACATTCTGCTGGACGGAACTGGACGGGGAAGCAGGGGCCTTCACCTTCGCCATCACAGACATCCTTCTCACGGGTTGGATGCCACGCGAACGGCTAGAGCCTTTGGCTCCCGCGAGATCGAGCCGTTTGTCACGGCCGAAGATGCCTTCATAAGAGACGCCTTCGACCATCTCCACTGGCACGTCGATCTTTTTCGGCACGCCGTTGACGTTGATCACGCGCTGCTCCACCGCCACGAACGAGGTGTACTGACTCATCAGGCGGTACTGAAGGGCCGTGTCGATGATCTGCTGCTGGATGTTGGGGATCGGCTTCCCCGTCTGCGCTCCCATCCAGTCCTGGGATTGCAGCTCCTCGATCCGCTGCCGCGCCCAGAGGGTCGCGAGGGCGCTGCCGTCCTTGTCCGCCGCCGGGAAGTCCACGGGGATTCGCTGGCTCCACGGCTGGCCCCGGAGGATCCCCCGGACGATCAGGTCCCCCTTGGCGGGCCGGGTGTAGCGGCCCTTGACGATGATCGGCCCGGCGGAGAACACGTCCGGAATGGCCTGCGGGTACACGTCGGCGACAGGGAGGCCGCTCCAGTCCACCTGCGGGTCAAGGAGCACGGGGCTGGCGATCCGCTTGGTGAACTTCTGCGCCGCCGCATTCCCGTCATCCTCCAGCGTCACGATTTCGGCGGCGCCCCGGCCCTCCTTCGCCATCCCTTCGATGAGGAAACGGTTCACGCCGTTGCCGATCCCGAAGACGAACATTCGCGCCTCGCCCCGGTTCTTCCGGACGTAATCGAGGATCTGCATGTCGTTCCCGACGAAGCCGTCGGTCATGTAGCAGACGACCCGGAGCCGGTTCGGGTCGGCGGGGAGCTTCAGGGCGTAGTCTACGGATTTGAGAATGTCGGTGCCGCCGTTCCCCTGCAACGGCTCCAGGAATTTCAGCGCCGCCGCCACGTTCTGCGGGGAATTGGGCACGGGAGCCGGGAAGGCGGGGAAGATCTCTGTGTTGAACCCGATGAGCTGGAAGGTGTCGCCGGGGTTCATGCTCCGGATGCAGTGGCGCATCGTCTCTTTCGCCTTCTCGATGGGCCAACCGGACTGCGATCCGGTCTGGTCGATCACGAAGACCATCTCCTTGGGGGAGATCTGGGACTGCGCCGGGCGGGCAGGAGGCTGGAGGACCAGCGTGAAGTAGCCGCCGCTGCCGTCTCCCGGCGCGTGGGTCAGGATGCCCGACCGCATTTCGGAGCCTGCCGCCGTGTAGCGGAGGATGAAATCCTTGTTCGGGATCGTTTTCTCGCCCTGGAGCCGCACGACCGCGCGGTTCGGCCCCTGGGGAGTCACGTCGATCTTATGAAGCGGCGAGGTGATCGGGCCGAGAGGCAATCCCGCGTCGATCTTGACGGAGATCGTGAGGTCGTGGCCCGCGCGGGTCCCCGGCGGGGTGATGGGCGGGGTGATCTTGTCCGCATCCGTCACCACTCGCGGGGGAAGCCCATCAGTAACAGACGGGGGGGCGGGGGGACGGGGAGACGGGGGGACGATCCTCCGCTCGCGAGTGAGGGGCCGAGATGCTCCGGGCGGGACCGGGCCCATCTGAACGGGAACAGGGGTATCGGCTCCAGGCTGAGGGGACGGCTCGCCCCGCTTGCCGGGGACGGTGTAGCCGCCGCCGTTCGGAATGAAGCGCGGCCCCACCACCGTCGGGAAGGCGAACTCGTACTTGCCGTCATCGTACTTCAGGAGATTGACGTAGCTGATGGTGATGGAGATGTCTTCCCCCGGCATGATGTTCGCGACCGATTGGGTGAAGATGTTCGGGCGTTCCTGATCGAGGAGGGAGGCGGCTTGTCCGGCGGTTTTGGCCGCCTCGTAGATCTGCCGGGCCTCCTCGCGGCGCTTGATCTCGCCCTTGACGAGCCGCTGACCTATCGTCATTGTCATGTCGTCCACCGCCGCGTCTTCCGGGAGCGGGAACGTGTACATCGCTTCGATGGGCTCGTGCGTGGGGTTGTGAAACTGCTGCCGGACCGTCACCCGCGCCACGTAGCCTGCCACATCGGCGTTCACGTCGGTATGCTTCAGAGGGCAGACCCCGGCGGGCTGACCTTGCGGGTTCATAATGGTGAGCTGTCCGGGCGTGGGGCGCTGGAGCTGCTCCACCTTCTGCTTCGTGAAGGCCACGGTCGGCACGATGGCTTGCGCCTTGCTCGGGACTTTTGCGGGTCCTCGTTTTGCCGCTGCCGGGCGTTTCTGCTGCGTGCGGTACGCAGCGATGAGTGGGTCGCTCCCGGACCAGATGAGCCCGCAGAGAAAGAGGGCGAGGAAGGTCAGAAGAGCGTACTTGGAACGGGTCATGGCGCTTCTCCTTCGGTATCCCAGAGGGGATACTCTTGGTCATGAACGGATCAGGAACGTACCGGCTGTTCTGAACCGTTGGATACCGAAGGTTGGGAAGGCCTTCAAAAAACATCTGAAACAGGATTTGAGCGAATAGAGCAGGAGCTACTCAGATGGTAAGGGTCTATCCTCACGATATCTACACCTCTGTCATCCCGAGTCGTACCGTCTTGTCATCCCGAGCGTCAGCGAGGGATCTGGCCGTACGGGAGGGAGTCTATTGTACATGAGAGAGTCTATCGTCCTCGGGGTCAGATTCCTCACTCCGTTCGGAATGACATGGGAGAGAGTCGGGATGATATGGGAGGGAGTCTCTCCGCTTGTGAGATGACAACGCTATCATGGCACTGTAGAAAGAACTGCATTAGAGATGCGACTCCCTGATTCCAGTGATCCCGAACTTCCTGAGGTAAAGTTTCTTTTGAAGGAAGGGAACCTCGATCCGCTCTTGGAATGGAAAAGAGGAGGTTTCAATGAGTCGAGAGTACCGAATCGGGGATGTCGCCCAGGCGCTGGGGGTCACACGCAAATGGATTGAGAAGCGGGAGCGGGACGGCATTCTCCCCGCCCCCCGGAGATCGCCGGGCAACCACCGCACCTACAACACGGAAGAGCTGCGTTTCATCATCGAGCAGGCCAAGGCGCAGGGGCTCCGCATCCCGGAAGAAGGAAAACAGAAGGATGCGAAGATCCCCCGCGCGAAGATCGCCGTCATCAACCAGAAAGGCGGTCCCGGAAAGACGACCCTGACCCAGAACCTGGCCGCCAGCCTGGCGCGGCGGGGTTTTCGGTGCCTTTTGGTCGATCTTGACCGACAGGGCAGCCTGACGATCTGTTTCGGCGTGGACATTCGCAACGAGAAGGGCCGGGGCGTCGGGTCCGTCCTGAAGGAGACCGCGTCGGAGGAGATCCGCCGGATCGTCGTCCCCACCTACAACCCTGGCATCGATCTCGTTCCCGGCAACGAGGAGACGTTCGAGGCGGAGATCGCCCTCCATCAGGCGGAAGTCAGCGCTTTCCGTCTCCGGGAACAGTTGAACAGGGTCGCGGATGATTACGATTTCACCCTCATCGACTGCCCCCCGGACCTGGGCAAGCTCACAATGAACGGTCTCGTCGCCGCCGACCGCGTGCTCCTCCCGGTGGATCACAACCTCTCCTACTTCACCATCGAGCATTTCTCCCACACCTTCCGGGACGTTCGGCGGTACTTCAATCCACAGGTGTCGATCCTGGGCACGGTGATGAATAAATTCGATCCCCGGACGACCAACAGCCGGAATCTTGAATTGCAGATGCTGGACTATTTCAACGATACCCTGTTCGAAACCCGTATCCCTCACTCATCAAAAGTGCCGGAATCCCAGCAGGTCGGCCAGGCGGTGGTCGATTACGACTCACGGTGTTCCGTTTCCGTCGCTTTCCAACACCTCACCGAAGAGCTGCTTCAACGGGTCCAGGCCGACCCTGCGGAGAAGGAGGCCGCAGCATGAAGAAGTTGACGCCGGCCCTGAAGCCGCTGGAGGTTCCCCTTGACGCGCCGGGCATCACACAGATCGTCTCGCAGGGGATGCACCGGCCCTTGCACGAGTACCAGCAGATTCCAATCGAGTGGATCGAGTCCGATCCCGAGCAGCCCCGGAAAGCCTTCGATGAAGACAGCCTGCAAGCCCTGTCCGACGATATCCAGCAGCATGGGATCGATAGCCCGCTGGTCGTCCGGAGCGCCGGGATCAACCGGTATCGCCTCATCGCCGGGGAGCGGCGATTCCGCGCCGCGAAGCGGGCCGGGATCCAGACCGTCCCGATCTTCATTCGGGATGACCTTTCTCCCGATGAGGTCAAGCTGCTCCAGCTCCGGGAAAACATTCAACGGGAGAACCTATCGCCGATAGAAGAGGCCCAGGGGCTTCGGGATTACAAGTCCATCACGGGGAAGACCTGGAAGGAAGTCGCTGGAGACTTTGGATGGAAAGAGATCACGGCGCTCACCAAGGTGAAGCTTCTGGATGCCCCCCCGTCCATTCAGGAGATGATCGCATCCCGGTCCCTCACCCCCGGCCACTATCAGAAACTCGCCTCCCTGGATGAGGAACGGCAGATCGAGCTGGCGCAGCAGGCTTCCCGGGAACAGCTTTCCGTCAAGGGGCTGGAAGAGCGGATTCGGCCCAAAGACGCATTCCCCCCACAAAAAACTATAGTCAACTATAGTTCCTCGCCGCCCTCGAACGAAGGTGATCCTCCGCCCGCCGTAAAGGAGGAGGCAGCGATTGACGACAACAGTTCTCGGACCTTTAACGTTGATACGGGATCAGCAAAGGAGTCATCGGTGCCGATTGCCGAGCCGAGAGAGTATGGTACGATTAAAGTGACGGCCACTCTCCCCCCTGATATTCATCGATCCGTCACAGAAGTCATGGAAGAGATGAAGATCAAGAACTACGCCGATTACGTCAAGCTCTGTATCGAACGCGATCTTCGGGAGCGTGGAAAACATCCGGGGGGACAGTCAGCGCGATAGCCATCTTCAAGGACAGTAAACGGTGTCGTAGAGATGTTTATCAGCGTGAACGGACCCTCACAGGTTCAGCAGCAATGTTACGGGAACATTCGTTCTTGTGGTAAAATAGGATGGAATGAGTCGCGTCTATCATGTTCAGGCGGTGGTGATGCGCCGCCGGAACCTCGCTGAAACCGATAAGATCGTCACGCTGTTCACCCGCGAACGGGGCAAGCTCTCCGCCGTGGCGAAGGGCGCGCGCCGGCCTCAGAGCCGCATCGCGGGGGCGACTGAACCCCCGACCTTCGTGCGCGCCTTCATGGCCGTCGGCCAGAACCTCGACCTCGTCACCCAGTGCGAGGTGAAGGAGGCGTTTCCTCACCTCCGCACCGATTACGACCGCCTCACCTACTGCAACTACCTGCTGGAGCTGGCTGACACGCTGCTGGAGGAGCGGCTTCCGCAGCCGGAGCTGTTCGACCTGCTCCTCTCCGCGCTCTACCTCCTCAACGGCGGGGCGGACCCGCTCCCGCTTGTGACAGCGTTTTCGCTTCAGGCCGCCGAAGACGCGGGGTTCGGGCCGTCGCTGGACGAACGCGTCCGCTGCCATGAGCCGATATCCAGGGGGCTGGGCGGGTACAGCGTGGGCCTCGGTGGGGCATTGTGCCGCGTGTGCCGTCCCTCCGTGAAGGATGCCATCCGGTTCCCCGTCTCCGCGCTGGACACGGCGAAGCAATTGCTGGAATTGGACCTTCCCGCCGTGGCGAAGCTCACCTGGCCGGAGCGCGAGGTGCGGGGCCTCCTGCGTATCCTCCGCCGCCACACCGAGTATCGAACAGAAAAGAAGCTGAAGAGCGCGGAGTTCCTCGAAGCCCTGCAATTAAAAGAGAAATCAGCTACTGATACCGCTGACGAAGTCTGACCGCCTCCCGTGAACTCTTTCCAATCTTTCCAGCGCGCGAAAACCTATCGCCTGAACAAGCCCATGCCGGGGACGGTCCGAGTCTGGACGCTTCAGGACTGGCCGGTGTGGGAAGCCCTCCAGCGGGAAGGGCATCTCTACGTAGACCCGGAGTTGATGAGTGAGGAGATGAGCGATTGCAGAGGCTGCTATGAATGGATGCGGGATCAGATGCACCGAAAGCTACTGAGATACGAAGGACATTATCCATGGTGGGCTTATCACGGGGAGAAACCGGATCTGCGGCAGAATCATGGGAGTTCCTGGAGATGTGAATACGGCTCACGCCATGTCCGGCTGGAGTTGGC
>JAHWJO010000471.1 GCA_019348365.1 Armatimonadota bacterium
ATCGCCGTAGGTGAAGTACTCATACGCCTCGTCGTGGAGGTGGTAAATCCCCCGCTCGCGGCAGAGGGCGTTCACGGCCCGGAGAGTCGCTTCGGGATAGACCGCGCCCGTCGGGTTGTTCGGCGAGACAGTGACGAGGGCCTTCGTCCGGGGGGTGATCGCCGCTTCCAGTGCGTCCGGGCGAAGCTGGTACTGCTCGTCGGTGGGCACGAGAACCGGCGTGCCGCCCGCCATGGTGATCGCCATCTCGTGGTTGAAGTAGTACGGGACCGGCAGCACGACCTCATCGCCGGGGTCGGTGATCGCCAGCACCGCGTTGTAGAACGCCATGTTCCCCCCCGCCGTGATGACGAGGGCGCTGCGGTCGCACAGGCGGATCCCGTTGTCCACAGACAGCTTCTCTTCCAGCGCCTCCAGGAGCGGGGGGATGCCGACGACGGGGCCGTATTTATGGGCGTGGGGGTTGTTGAGGAAATGCGGGAGTTGATCCAGCGCCTCGCGGGGCGGGCCGTAATGCACCACGCCCTGCCCGAGCGACACCGTGCCGGGATGGCTGCGGATGAGATCCCCCACCACCGGGATGATGGGGGTCTGGATGGCTTGGACGCGGAGCGAAGGATGCATAGAAGCAGGATGACCGGTCAGCGCGCCCATTTACAAGAGAGTCACCCGGCTTGCGATCTCGTCCCGCGTCTCCTCCGGCGTTCGCCCGTCCGTGTAGACGACGATCTTCGCGAGGGCATGATTGGAGGGATGCTTGACGAAGTGCTCGCAGAAATCGAGGTCGCCCTCGGATGCCGGCGTCATTCCGGTGCGCTCGCGGAGGATCCGGACGGATTCGTCGAGGTCCGACGAGGGCAACAGGAGTACGACGTTTTCGTACGGCTCCAGCGCCCGCCGCGCCCGCTCGAAGTACGCGTCGTCCTCGTAAACCGAGTGCCCGCCCCCGAAGTCGATCACGCAGCGGCACGCCTGATGCTCCGAGAGGAGCCGCTCCACCGCGTGGATCTCGAACGGCTTCCAGTAGCGGTAGACGGCGGTGAAGCCTCCCTCCGCACCGATCTCCTTCTGTCGGTCCTCGGAGTAGCCGATCTCTTTATAGTAATCCCAGCGAACGTCGTCCATCGCCACGCGCGGGAGGCCCAACTTCTCCGCGAGGAGCTGCCCCTGCGTGCTCTTGCCCGCCGCGATGGGGCCGATGAGGATGATCTGATCCCGCATGGAACTTCCTCTACTGCTCGCATAGAAGAATAGCAAGAGGCGCACGGTCATATTCGTGCGCCTCTATGTCTCATGGGTTCGCTCGGTTCTTTACCCGCCCGCCGGGACCTCCACTGGCGCGGCGGCTTCCGAATCGGCATGAGACCCGTTGCCGTTCGCCCCGTTCGATGCGGCGTCTCTTGCTTTCAACTCCCGTACCGATGCGTGGCGCTCCACCGCCGCCGCGATGAACCCCAGGAACATCGGGTGCGGACGGGTGGGACGGCTCTTGAACTCCGGGTGGAACTGCGACGCGATGAAGAACGGATGGTCCGGCAGCTCGATCATTTCCACGAGCCGACCGTCCGGAGAGGTTCCGGAGAAGATGAGGCCGCACTTCGCCAGGGCGTTGCGGAACTCGTTGTTCACCTCGTAGCGATGGCGGTGGCGCTCGTAAGCGAGCTTCTCGCCGTAGAGCCGGTAGGCCAGCGTTCCCTCCTCGATCCGGCAGGGCCAGGTCCCGAGGCGCATCGTGCCGCCCTACGCCTCCATCACCTCCTGCTCGCTCATCAGGTGGATGACGGGGTACGGCGAGGCGGGGTCCACTTCGGTCGTGTTCGCGCCCTCCATGCCGCAGACGTTCCGCGCGTACTCGATGACGGCCATCTGCAGGCCGTAGCAGAGGCCGAGGTATGGCAGGCCGGTCTCGCGGGCGTGCTTCACCGCCGCGACCTTCCCCTCGATCCCGCGCTCGCCGAAGCCGCCGGGGACGATCAGGCCGTCCACGTCGGCGAGCATCTCCGCCGCGTTCTCCGGCGTGAGGTCGGACGATTCGATCCATTGGATCTCGACCCCGGCATCCTCCGCCGCGCCCGCGTGGGTGGCCGACTCGATAACGCTGGTGTAGGCGTCCCGCAGGTGGGTGTACTTCCCGACGATGGCGATCTTCACCTGATGCTGAGGATGTTTGATCCGGTTGACGAACCGCTCCCACTCCTCGATCTTCGGCTCGCCGTGGGGCAGGCGGAAATGGTCGAGGATGAACGTCGCCATGCCCCGGTTCTCGAACAGGAGCGGCACTTCATAGATCGTCTCGGCGTTGGCGCTCTCCACCACGGCTTCGGGTTCTACATCGCAGAAGAGGCTGATCTTTTCGCGCATGTCTTCTGAGAGCGGGTTCTTCGCGCGGCAGACGAGGAGGTCCGGCTGGATGCCGATCTCACGCAGCTTGATGACGCTGTGCTGGGTCGGCTTCGTCTTCATCTCGCCCCACGGCCCGACTTCGGCGATGAGGGTGACGTGAACGTAGAAGACGTTCTTCGACCCGACATCCTTGCGGAACTGCCGGATGGCTTCCAGAAACGGCAGGCTCTCGATGTCGCCCACCGTTCCGCCGATCTCTACGATCACAACATCCGCGCCGGAGTCCCGCGCGGCGGCCTTGATCTTCTCCTTGATCTCGTCGGTGATGTGAGGGACAACCTGCACGCACGCGGCGAGGTAGTCGCCCCGGCGCTCCTTGGCAATAACGGAGGCGTAGACGCTCCCGGTGGTGATGCTGGAGAGCTTGTTGAGGTTGATGTCGCAGAAGCGCTCGTAGTGTCCGAGGTCGAGGTCGGTTTCGGCGCGGTCGTCGGTGACGAAGACCTCCCCGTGCTGGAACGGGTTCATGGTCCCGGCGTCCACGTTCACGTACGGGTCCACCTTAACCATGGTGACGGTGTAGCCGCGATTCTTGAGCATGCGGCTGATGGAGGCGCTGGTGATCCCCTTGCCGATGGACGAGACGACCCCGCCCGTCACAAAGATATATTTCGTGGATGGTTGTTCGGTCACTTCAGGGCCTCCGCTCGTAGGGGTATGGGTTAAAGGCAAGAATTTGGATGGATTCAATAAAATTGAGGAGAATCGGCAGGCTGAAAGCCCACGCACGATTCGCTTTAGGTTAATGATAGGCAGATTCTAGCGGGTCCGGTAGGGTGAGTCCAAACCCGGCCAGGGGCATGAAGGCAGACCTCCACACCCTTGTTGTAGGACCGTTTTGCAGGGCTGTCGTTCCCGGTGCTGGGCCCTGCCCCCGGCCCCTGGCTTCGATCTTCCAGCCGGAAAGACCCCTTGCTTTCCGTAAGGAGGTTTTGAGTTCTCCACTCCGAAGAAGTTCCTGTAAGCAGAAATGCTCCTTCACCGGGAGGGGGCGGAGTGCGGGCCAGTGGTTAACATCCGGTGGAAGCGGACAAAGGACGGCGATGGATCAGACGTTACCGACCCTCTTTATAGGGATTTATCTTTTTGTGGCCCTCGCCTTCTTCTCCTGGAGCGTCTGGATGCTCGCCCGTGGGATCAGGATCGGGTTCTTCACCTCATCTTCGGAACGCCGGGCCGGAGAGCGGGATTCTCCTCCGCGCCCTCCCGAAGGCTACTCCGAGGAGTACTGGAACAGCTGGCGGAATTCTCCTCGCTGGCATCCCACCTACCGCTACGATCTGGCCCGGCGCTACGAAAGCGTTGGAGAACACGCCACCGCAAGGATGATCTACGAGCAGGTCGTTGAGGCTCGGCCCCAGTGGGCGGAGCCGCGTTACTATCTCGCCCTCGCGTATTTAAGACTCAAAGATCGCGAGAAAGCCCGGTCGCAATACGAATTGCTGAAAACCCTCGATCCCGAACTCGCGGAATCTTTGCAACGCCGGTTACTCGACTCCCCCTGAAGCGACCGGGTAGCCCTGCGTAACAAGCGTCACGCGTTCCGAAGAACGCTCCCTGACAGGTCAGGGCCACGGGAAGCTCGGCGCGGGCACCTGCCAGATCCACGCGACCATCGCCCAGAGGACCGCCATCCCGAACTCGCCCAGCACCAGCCCCAGGAACATGGGCCG
>JAHWJO010000472.1 GCA_019348365.1 Armatimonadota bacterium
GGGCGTTGATCTTGTTACCCGCGTTGATCGCCACGTTCGCGGTGGTCGAGCGGTCGAAGTTGTAGCTCGCCGCGCCCGCCGCCGCCGTCCAGTGCACCACGAGCTGGTTGTTGTTCACCGTCGCCGCCACGCCCGTCGGGGCCGCCGGAGCGGTGGGCGTTTCGACGACAGGGATGCCGCCGATCTTGAAGTCCTGGAAGGTGGCGATGCCGGTCGTGGTGGGGGTATGGCTGGTCGCCGCCAGCGCCACCAGCACTTCCGCCGGCAGGTCCAATTCCACCGTTCCGAGATAGTGCACGGTGGCCCCGCCGTCCTTCGACCAGAAGCCGCTGATCGCGTTGCCCTTGCGTTCAACGCGCAACCACACCGGATCGCTGAAGACTCCGCCGGTATTCGCAAATCTCGCCGAAGCGCCGTCCGTGGCCCTGCGATACATGAGGGTCTGGCCGTTGTTGCGCGAGGTCGCGGGGAACGCATGGATGCTGCCCGGCGCGTTGCTGGCCCGAACGTCGATACCCACCTTGGACCAGTTGTCTGTATCGGGGACGGAGGTGACTTTAACCGTCGCGACGAAGTCGCCGGTCACCTTCTGAGAGACGAACTGGCCTTCATCGGCGTTGCCCCAGATGTCCCGGCCTCCGGCTTCCACGACGAGGGAGTTGTTCTCCACCCTTGCGCTGCCCGGAGTGGCGTTTGCGCCGATCGTCTCGTCCGTCCATTTGGCGTTGAGCGTCGTGCCGGCGAAATTATCGCTCTTTTCCGTGTTGAGGGGATCGGGATGGAACGGGATGAAGTCGGCCTTCACATCCAGGGGCAGGGTTTGATCCCCTGCGACCGAGACCGTCTTCGTCGACGGGTTGGCGATGACCGCCGGGTCGCCGATGGTCACGGTGTATTCGCCCGGACCGAGCGGGGCGAGGGTGTATTTGCCCTGGGCATCGGTCGTGGCGGTGACGGTGATCGGGCCCCAGTCGGTGTTGGGGGAGACCGCGCGGAGCGTCACGTTCGGCATGGGCTGGTTTTGCGAGTTGGTGATCGTTCCGGAGATGATGCCGGTCGGGTTGGGGAGGAGGAGCTTGGGCGCGGCCTGGGAGATGCCGCCGCCGCCGGTTCCGTCCCGGCCCCGAATCGCCAGGGTGTTCGTCGCTTCGACGAGATGGCCGGGGATGAAGTAGGACCGCCGGGTGTTCCAGCCGTTCGTGGAGCCGATCCGCACCCCGTTCCAGTAGGTCCAGTCCTGGTCGTCGAAGTTCCAGTCGTGGAGGACGAGGCTCTTCCCGACGTGTTCCGCCGGAATAGTGACGGTGGTCCGGAGCCAGCCGTAAATATCTCTGCTGGGATCCACGGCGTCCCATGTGTTGACGCCGTCTTTATCGGGGATAGGGCCGTAATCGGAGAATTGGGCCTGTTGTTCCGCCGTGAGGTTGCGGGCGCTGTAGTCCGCCGCCGCATCGACGTTGATGAAGGCTTTCCATTGCTGTCCGGCGTCGGTGGACAGGTCTTTGATGACTCCCTTTCCGGCGAAGGTCGCCGGGATGGGCAGGTACGCCGTCTTGCCTTCCTGCACCGTGCCGGTGACGGGATTGGCGACAATGAGCATCCCCCCGGCGGTGGCGGTGACCGGGCCGACGTCCACGAGGAGCGGGATGCCGGAGAAACCGGAGCCGAGTACCTGATTATCGCGCTTGACGGTGACGGAACCGCCCTGCACCTGGCCCTGAGCGTTGACGATGGCCGGGACGACGAATCCCTTTCCGGCAGGCGGGCCGCTGTTGTTCAGCTGCTCGAACAGGAAATCGTCCACGGTGGCGATGGCCGTGTCGGAGGTTTTGTGAGAGGTCAGCCCGATGCCGACGAGGACGGTAGGCGTCATCGCGACGGTGGCCGTATTGTCCGCATGATTGGGATCCACCTTGGCGGACTGCCAGGTGGTGCCGTCGTTGGACATCTCCATCTTGAAGGTGTTGCCGGTCCGGGTGACTCGGACCCAGATGGGAATCTTTTCATCGTCATTCCCGCCGGTGCTCGGCCAGGGGTTGCAATTGGCTCCGGGGCATCCGCTTCCGGGGGCGGAGTCCCCGCCTCGGGTGGTGCGGCGCTGCTGGTGAACGCCTTTGGGCATCGACATGGAGAAGACGTTCTGAGCCGCGACATCCATATCCTGCCGGACCATGATGCCCAGCTTGGCCGAGGCATCGATCCCGGATCCGCTGCTGGGAACGAGGTTGACCAGCTTCAGGGTGATCCGGAAATCTCCGGTGGCGGCCTGCCAGAGGTAAACGCCGTTATCGGCGCGTCCCCAGATGTCGGAGCCGCCTCCCACCATCACCAGTTGGCCGTTCTCGACTTTGACGCTGGCGTCCTGTCGCTGGGCGTCGCCGTAGACGGTGAAGGTCCATTTGGGGTCGAGGGTCGCCCCGCTGAAGGTGTCATCGAGCGGCCCGGCCCAGGCGCTCGATGACAGGGCGACCAGCGCGGTCGCCACTGCGCTCATGAAGAGCTGGGGTAAAAATCTCAATTCCTCTCTCCTTGACTGAAGAAGACTTGAAGCGAAAAAGCAGGGATCTGCCTGTCCAATTGAGGGGGAAATGCGGGATGACAAAGGAATCCGCCAGCCAACAGATCAGCGCAATCCGGTTTACTGGATAACGTTTCGAGAAGCCGCCGAGTGGAAGAGGAAGAAGGGATGAGGGGACGGACTTCCCGTTACTTTGAGAGACAGCCTACTTCCAAGAATCATTCTATCACGGTTTTCACGAATCCTTCTGAAAAAACCGACAAATCTCATAATATGAGATGAAAAGCAAAAACCATGCCTTTCATTTCGATCAGGAGATGAGCCGGAAGAGAGGTAGGGGGAGGGAATAAAGAGAGGGGGTAACGAGAGAACGAGCGGGGCGGAGGGGAAAAGGTATCGGACGGTAGGAGGCGCGCAGAATCCCGCATCAGGCGCGCGGAGTTCTGACAGGACTGAGAATGAGAAAAAGATGGCCGGCGGGGGAGAGGGATGCAAAAAGGCTGGACATGGCTGTCCAGCCTTGAGGGGTTCGGAGCATCTCATTCCGCATCCGCTCGGATGCCGTTACGCGGGCGTCTTTCCTTGTTTCGACTCCACGGGCCGGGCGCGAGCGGCGAATTGGAAGGAGCTGCTGCTACACCCGGAGATCAGCGGAAAACAGAGACACCGAAGTTGAGACTGGTGTTATTGTCACCACCGCTGAAGTCGCGCCACCGCAGCTCACCAGTGAGCGCGACGTTGGGATTCATGAACCACTTCGCGCCGCCGTGAACGCCCCAGACCGTGCCATCGATATCGCCGAAGCCCGAGCCGAGAGCGAGTCCCACGTAAGGAATGACGGGCCGATCCTCGACCTCTCCCGTGGCATCACCCCGGAAGTGATAGTTCACCAGGCCGACAATGGTGCCGGAGGTGTCGATGCCGGGGCCGTCGATCAGGCCGAGGTCGACGCCGTACTGCACGTTGCGGTTGATGAACGGCGCCCATCGGGCGTTGATATTCCACACTTCGTTGTCAAAGTCGATGTTGCCGTTGAGGTTCCACTCCGTGGTACCTCGATCCAGAAATTGGGCATTTGCCACGCCCCCGACGGAGAACAGCAACACTGCCGCCGCCAGCCATTGGATGACTTTCATGATGGAACAATCCTCCTTCAAAAAGTGGAACTCTGCCGGATATCCGACGCACACCGGTTTCCCTGTATTCCCTGCCGGTCTTCCTCTGGAACACCGAAGCAATCGCAGATCCCGGTGAGCCCTTCGTCGTCTCGCGCCTGTATCGGGAACGTTCCCCGTTGCAGGCGCGAGTCCGCCAGACCCCTGATAATGATAAAACATCGGCAACGAGAGAGCCCTTGTCTCTCTCTTTAACCGACCGCGTGTTCATCACACACTGTATATTATCGGAATGCGAAGCCATTTGCATAGACCTGTATCTGAAGAAAGGTCTATGGATCGGCTCCCACCGCAAGCTCCGTATCCGATCCGCAGGCTGGGACAAGGGGCAGCGGCCCGCTTCATGAGGGATACGGTTGCCTATACGGTCGGTC
>JAHWJO010000473.1 GCA_019348365.1 Armatimonadota bacterium
GAGCTGCCCGCCCCGGTGATGGAGCGGTGCGCGTTCGTCCTCCAGCCGATGGACGCGGTGGGCCGGGACGACCGTGATGCGTTGCTGGAGAGGCTGAAATGGCTTCAGGAGACGGTGCAGACGCAAGAGCACTGGTTTTTCCGTCCCCTGCCCCAACTCCATGTGCTGCTCTACGGCGCGGAGGAGCGTGGCGTATGAGGGCTTTCCCGTGCCCGGTGACGTTCGCTGGGCGTAAATGAAGTTGTGGCACTACGCAGAAGAGTGTGGGTAAACAGTTGGGGTTAAAGTCGGCGCAGGCCGACTTCGTGCCGTTGTAGCCGCGATTTGAATCGCCGGGACCCCACCGACTCATTTTGCCGAATTTGTAAGCTCCACCCTGTAACGAGCAGGTCCAAAAAAATCCGGGCTGAGATAGTCAGCCCGGATTTTTGATTCCTGTCAGCGAAGGAATGGAGTTACCCGGCAGAGCCGGCGGTCTCCGCTTCCTGCCCCCCGCCTTCCGCGAGGGCTTTCGGCTCCCCGCCGTCGGCCATAGCCCCGTCAGCGGATGCGACGTCCTCCGATTCTTCGTTGCGGATGAAGAGGATCTTACCGTCTTCTGTGTCCGCCACGATCCGGTCGCCGTCGGTGAACCGCCCGATCAGGATCTCTTCGGAGAGCGGGTCCTCGATCAGACGCTGGACCGTCCGGCGCAAGGGCCGTGCGCCCATCGCTGGATCGAACCCTTCCAGGGCCAGCAGCTCCTTCGTCGCCACCGTCAGCTCCAGGGTCATCCCCTGGTGCTTCAGCTGCCCCCGCACGCTCCGCAGCTCGTTGTCCACGATGTTGAGGACCTGCTCGCGGGTGAGCGGGTGGAAGAAGACGACCTCATCCACGCGGTTGAGGAACTCCGGGCGGAAGGTGCGCTTCAGCTCGTCGCTGATCCGCTGCTTCATGATCTCGAAGCCCTTGCCGTCGGCGTGGTCGAAGTTCGAGACCCGCCGGAGGCCGATCCCCCGCTCGTCGGAGAGGTGCTGCGCCCCGACGTTGCTGGTCATGATGATGACCGTGTTCTTGAAGTCGACGATCCGGCCCTGCGAGTCGGTGAGGCGTCCGTCCTCCATCACCTGAAGCAGGATGTTGAACACGTCCGGGTGCGCCTTCTCGATCTCGTCCAGCAGCACGACCGAGTAGGGCCGCCGCCGGACCGCCTCGGTGAGCTGGCCGCCCTCTTCATACCCGATGTAGCCGGGAGGAGCGCCGACCAGTCGCGAGACCGAGAACCGCTCCATGTACTCCGACATGTCGATGCGGATCATGGCGTTCTCGTCCTCGAAGAGGTACTCCGCGAGGGTCTTCGCGAGGAAGGTCTTTCCGGTACCCGTCGGGCCGAGGAAGAGGAAGGTCCCCATCGGGCGCTTCGGGTCTTTCAGGCCGCTCCGGGCGCGGCGCACCGCGCGGGAGACCGCCTGAACGGCTTCGTCCTGCCCCACGACCTTCTCGTGAAGGACCTCCTCCATCCGGAGGAGCTTCGTGGTTTCGGCTTCCACCAGCCGGGTGACGGGGATGCCGGTCCACGTCTGGACGATGTGCGCGATTTCATCCTCGTTTACGACGTTCAGCGTGTTGCTGGCCTGATCGCGCCACTCTTTATCCATCTGAGCGATCTTTTCGGAAAGCTCGGTCTCCTGCTGCCGCAGCTCGGGGTCCCGGTCGTACTGGGCGTTCATCGGGAGCGCCTTGCGCTCTTTCTGAATCTCTTCGAGCTGCAGCTTCGCCTCGCGCAGCTCCTTCGGCGGAAGGCTCACCCGCAGGCGGACGCGGCTCGCGGCCTCGTCGATGAGGTCGATGGCTTTGTCCGGCAGGAACCGGTCGGTGATGTAGCGGTGCGAGAGCTTGGCCGCCGCATCCAGCGCCGCATCGGTGATCTCCACCTGATGGTGCGACTGGTAGCGCTCGCGGAGGCCCTTGAGGATCTCCACCGTCTCTTCTTCCGACGGCTCCAGCACCTTGACGGGCATGAAGCGCCGTTCCAGCGCCGCGTCCCGCTCGATGTACTTGCGGTACTCGTCGTTGGTCGTCGCGCCGATGCACTGCAATTCGCCGCGCGCGAGGGCCGGCTTCAGGATATTGGAAGCGTCGATCGCGCCCTCCGCCGCGCCCGCGCCCACCAGCGTATGAAGCTCGTCAATGAACAGGATGACTTCCCCGGCGGCCTTGCGGACCTCCTCCATCACCCGCTTCATTCGTTCCTCGAACTCGCCGCGATACTTCGTTCCGGCGACCAATCCGGCCAGATCCAGGGAAACGATCCGCTTCTCCCGCAGGGGTTCGGGGATGTCGCCCTTGATAATCCGCTGCGCCAATCCTTCCGTGACGGCGGTCTTCCCGACGCCCGGCTCCCCGATCAGGACCGGGTTGTTCTTGGTCCGCCGGGAAAGGATCTGAATGATCCGCTCGATCTCGCTGGCACGACCCACGCAGGGGTCCAATTTTTCCTCCCGAGCCAGTTCGGTGAGGTCGCGTCCGAACTCGTCCAGGGTGGGCGTTCGGGACCGGTTCGTCTTCGGCGTCATCACGCCGTCGCCGTCCTGCAGCGCCATCACCTCGCGGCGGGTGCGCTCCAACTCCACGCCGAGGCGGGCCAACACCCGACCGGCGATCCCTTCGCTCTCCCGGACCAGTCCGAGCAGCAGGTGCTCGGTGCCGATGTAGTTATTATTGAGGGTGCGGGCCTCTTCATAAGCGAGGTCGATGACCCGCTTCGCTCGCGGCGTGAGCTGCATCTCCTGGCCGAGACGCCCGTCCCCGCGCGACACCTGGCGCTCGATCTCCTGACGCACGCGCGTCAGGTTCACGCCGAGTCGCTCTAAGATCCGCGCCGCCACCGAATCGTTCTCCCGGACGAGGCCGAGCAAAAGGTGTTCGGTGCCGACGTAGTTTTCACCTAAACGCGCCGCTTCTTCCTGTGCGAAGAAGATGACCCGGCGCGTACGCTCCGTGAAGCGTTGCCACATATCGGTTCTCCCTCCTTTGGAGCAAGAGTCACTATCAAATATTAATTTCCAATCCCGATGCCTTCTCTCAGGAACCCTTTGTGGGGAGCTCGGGAGGAGTGAGTACGGCACATGGAGGGACGGCTGGGGAGCCGCTCGCGCCGGGCTTCGGGCGGGGGTAAATCGTTTTATGAAGGCACGGCACGCCGAACATTCGGAGCCGCACGAAGGGAGAGGGTTTCCCGGCCTATCCGGGTTAGACTGCACCCTTCCCTCTCAATTATAAACATTCGGGGAGCATCCACAAAAAGAGACGATCTCCCTCCTCGATATTGTACCACAAAACCATGGAATGATACCCGCTGCTTTCTCCGGCTCCGAATCACAATCTGACAGTTTCGGGCGGGGAATACGGCGGGTCAGGGTCTATCGTATCGGGGAATAAACCCTTGCACTCCTCCCCCGGTGCCGATCCGGTCGGCACCGGGGGGAGGGTAAAATCGATGTGCCATCCATGGCAAGAGGAACATGAATAAGACACTGTTGGGCGCGAAGGGTTCCCCCTCGGGCAGGGAACCGAGCCTGACGCGAATCCCCCGGTTCCGCCGTCAGAAGCAAGCAGGGGCCATACCCGTATCTAAGGTCGGGCGTGCCGCCGATGAACTGTAGATGCGGAGAGCATCCAACGGTTTCCGTTCTCCCCAAGGACCGAACGCCGCTTGTTGTTTCCCGCTCCCCGCCGTCACAATGGAACCATAAGACAGGAGGGAATGGATCGAATGAAACTACCGAGAGCGCTCACCATCGCCGGTTCCGACTCCGGCGGGGGAGCCGGCATCCAGGCCGACCTGAAAACGTTTACCGTTCTCGGCGTGTACGGCATGACCGCCATCACGGCCTTAACGGCGCAGAATACACGGGAAGTCAGCGGGGTACACGAAACGCCCCCGGCGTTCGTTGCGGAGCAGATCGACCGCGTGGTGGAAGATATCGGGGTGAACGCGGTCAAGACCGGCATGCTCTCCAACGCCGGGATCATCGAAGCGGTGGCGGACCGGCTGAAAGCGCATCACCTTCATGCCGTCGTCGTCG
>JAHWJO010000474.1 GCA_019348365.1 Armatimonadota bacterium
ACAGCCTCCACAGCCGCCAGGTGGACGAATTCATCTGGAACCATCCCGATATGAGCATCGTGTTCGCCGCCGGAAACGACGGCAGCGACTCGCCGACGTGGGGGGCGTCTCCCTACGAGACCCGGAGGATGTCGCGGCTGCCGGGGGATGGAATCATCAAGCCGGGCAGCCTCTTCGCCCCCGGCACGGCCAAGAACGCGATCACCGTCGGGGCCAGCGAAGGGTTCCGCCCGCCCAACGAAGGGTGGGGCGGGTACGCGAATTCCCGGTGGAGCCTCTGGGGCTTCCGAGCGGCCCCGATCTCCACCGATTACACCGGCGACGACCCGGAAGGACTCGCCCCGTTTTCCAGCCGGGGACCGACGGCGGACGGGCGCATCAAGCCGGACCTTGTCGCGCCGGGGACCAACATCATCTCGACCGCTTCCTCGCTGCCCAACGGCAGCACGCTCTGGGGTTCTGCCGGGACGGGCTATAAATACAACGGAGGGACGAGCATTTCCGCCGGGTTCGTCTCCGGAGCCGCCGCGCTCGTCCGGCAGTGGTACGTGGAAAAACAGGGAGTTCAACCGAGCGCCGCCCTCGTCAAGGCCACGCTGCTCAACGGCGCCCGCGAGCTCGCCCCCGGCCAGTACGGGACCGGCGCGACTCAGGAGATCCCCCCTCGCCCGAACGGCGCGGAAGGCTGGGGCCGCGTGGACGTGGCGGGCGCGCTTCAGCCCCTAGCGCCCCTCGCCGCCCGCTTTGTGGACGACCGGGGCGGCCTCCGCACCGGGGGAGAGCGGACGTGGCTCATGAAAGTGCCGCAGGGGGGACACTCCCTCCGCGTCATGCTGGCCTGGAGCGACTATCCCGGGGCGGCGGATGCCGCCGTCGCCCTCGTGAACGACCTCGACCTGACCGTCACCGCCCCGGACGGAACGACGCGCCGGGGGAACGACCGGGAGGACCGGCGCAACAACGTGGAAGCGGTCGAAGCGCCGGCTGCCGAACCCGGAATTTATAAAGTCAGGGTGCGGGCCTACAACGTGCCTCAGGGACCGCAGCCGTTCGCTCTCGTGGCCCGGGGCGCGGCGGGACGGTTCCTCCTCCCCGGCGATGCCGACCTCGACGGCGTGGTGAACGTGGCGGACGCCGTGCGCGTCCTCTGGGCCGTGATCGCCATGACGGAGATGACGGAAGAAGAAAGACTGGCCGCCGATGTCGCCCAAGACGGCGACTCGGCGGGGCGGGTGGACGTGAGCGACGCCGTCGCGATCATGCAATCCATCGTCGGTTTGGCGGGGTAAGGCCGTCCCGCGCGGGAGCAGGATCATTCAGGATCATCGCTTCTGCGGCTCCTCCCTCTCCGCAGCCATTTAGCAAAGGAGGGAAGCGCGCGAATGAAGACCCACCCGTCAAAACGCGAGGGGGAAAGCCTCTCCCGACCGAACCCATGGCGGCCTTACTTCCCCTTCCTGCCGATCCTCCTGATCGTCCTCCTCACCGCGCTTCCCTGGATCAATCAGGTTCGCGAGGAACGGAAAGCCCCGGAAACCCCGCCGCACCCCGGCGAGACCGCTTCAATTCCGCGCGCCCCTGAAGAGGAAGCGGACCCTCATCGGCTCGTGAATCCCGTCAGCGTCACGGTGGACGCTCACGGGGACCTCTACATCACCGGACAGCACCGGATTCAATGGATGAGCCGCGATGAAGGCGTCCTCCGCACCATCGCCGGAACGGGGGAGCCCGGCGCCTCCGGGGACGGCGGCCCCGCCCATCAAGCGAAGCTCTACGACCCGATCGGCATGGCGGTCGACCCCCGGGGGAGCCTGTACTTCGCGAGCGCCGGCAATCATCGGGTCCGGACGGTGGACGAGCGGGGGAGGATCTACACTCTCGCGGGGACGGGACAACCCGGCTTCTCCGGCGACGGCGGTCCCGCGCGGCAGGCCCGATTGAACGACCCCATCGATGTGGCCGTGGACAAACACCGGAACCTGTACATCGCCGACCGGGGGAACCGCCGCATTCGGAAGGTGAGGCCCGACGGCACGATCACCACCTACGCCGGAGGAGGGGCCTCCCAGGAAGAGGGCATCCCCGCGACCCAGGCGCGTTTGAGCCAGCCCGTGGGCGTGGCGGTGGACCGGAACGGGAACCTCTACATCGCCGACCGGGGGAGTCACCGCGTCCGGAAGGTCACTCCGCAGGGGATCATCACCACGGTCGCGGGTTCCGGCCAGGAAGGATATGCCGGGGACGGTGGCCCCGCCCTGCAAGCGCGGCTGAACGGCCCTCACGATGTTGCGGTGGACGGGAAGGGGAACCTTTACATCGCGGGAGCCGGCAATCACCGAGTACGGAAGATTTCGCCGCAGGGGATCATCACGACGGTAGCGGGAGTCGGGCGGCCCGGCTCCGCCGGGGACAACGGCCCGGCGGTCGAGGCCGAGCTGAACAGCCCCCAGGATGTGGCGGTCGATCCGAACGATCATCTCTATATTGCGGATACCGGCAACCACCGGATCCGGAGGGTGACTCCGGCGGGCACGATCCAGACCGTCGCCGGGGAACTCCCGGAAGAGGAGCTCCCTCCCCAGGAGCAGTCGGAGAGTCGATGAGTCGCGAGTCATGAGCATGAGTCGGTGAGTCATGAGTCAATGAGTCGGCGAGTCATGTTAACGGAGCGGGAGAGGCCGGGGGGAGGTGAAAAGGTTCTGCGTCCTCCCTCTGAAGCCTGAGAGCAGGTACGAAGGTGGGGCATGAGCCATCGAAATCGAAAAAACTCAAATTTTTTTAAATTCCTTGTATCATGTTGCGATGTTTCTGTTATACTTAGTATTAATCGGCTCCACGGTGACAGCAAGAGGGAGGAATGCTTGCAGCCGATGAGACCAGATCATCATTAGTTCCTCTCTCCCTTATCCTTTCTTTATCTTTTCTGCTGTGGAGTCACTGAATGGGTAGAACCGCTCCCCGGGCAGGGGCGTGTTCGACGCGGGCGCTGCCGGGGAACCGTGTATCCTCCGGTTTTCGGCAGGCCGGAAAGGGGATGCGAAAGCCACCGCCCGAGGTTTCATTTCTTTTTTCCCTACCTGTCACGGACGACCATGACCAGCGTGTTGGGTCTTCTGGACGATCACGAACAAGGAGGACACCATGTTTTCCCGTTTCAAGCACCGCCGCGAGGGGTTCACGCTCATCGAACTGCTCGTCGTCATCGCCATCATCGCCATCCTCGCCGCCATTCTGTTCCCCGTCTTCGCCAAAGCGCGGGAGAAAGCGCGGCAAAGTTCCTGCACCAACAACCTCAAGCAGCTCGGCGTGGCTTTCACCACGTACACCAACGACTGGGACGAGCGCTATCCCACCTCCGTCCTCGATCCCAAGGCCTACGGCGGCAGCATCTGGGGGAGCGCCTGGGATCAGCAGATCAACAGCAATGTGAAGAGCGACGGCGTCTTCAAGTGCCCGAGCAACTCCCTCAAGCGGTACTCGGTCCATCAGCCCAAGCAGCAGGTGGGACGGGTCAAGCAGCGCACCCGCATCGTCAGCTACGGGATGAACGACATGTTTCTGGGATCCACCCGCCCCTCCATGGTGGCCCCGCGAGACCGGAAGCGCGCCAAGGCCACTTCCCTCGGTTCGGTGCAGAACCCCGCCGGCACGATCCTTCTGGCGGAGATGAAGCGCAATCAGGACCGGCGCAATCCTTCCAACCCGCGCAGCAACCCCAACCTGAACGACTGGGCAGAAGTTCATCCTTCCTACCATGTGCTGCAGAAGACCGACGGCTCCGGGCTGGATGAGAACAAGTGGGACACCGACTGGGGCGTCGCCCGCGACCAGCACTCCAACGGCAGCGTGTACCTGTACGCCGACAACCATGTGAAGTGGAAGAAGCTGTCGCAGACGCTGGGACCCCGCCCGGCGAAGGATGCCTTCCGATATGACACGCGGGCCGGCGCTTACACTGGCAACGAATGGATGCTCAATAACTAGCCCCTGTAACCCGCAAAGCATCATCTCCTTAACATACGTACATACCTTGCCAT
>JAHWJO010000475.1 GCA_019348365.1 Armatimonadota bacterium
AGGCATCCTCACCGAAGAGGACCTCGCGCCGCTGATCGACGCGTACTCGGAATGGATCGATGAACGCGCCCGCACGCTGCACGCGGAGGGCAAGATCACGGAGCTGCACGCGGACGCGCCGTTCGACCGCCGCTTCGCGCTGCTGTTCGCGCAGTCGCCGGAGATTTCCAAAGGCATGGACCTGATGGAGACCCGGCTCCCCGCCGCGTTCCGGTTCATGGAGAACGAGCATCTGCTGGATGCGGTGGAGTCGATCATCGGGCCGGAGATCACATGCAGTCCGATCCAGCACATCCGGGCCAAGCCCCCCGCCGCCCTCAGCGGAGCGGGTCCGGGATTCTACAACGTCCCCTGGCACCAGGACGCCGGGGTGACCTGGGAAGAGGCCGAGAACTCCGACATCATCACCTGCTGGATTCCCCTCGTCGATGCGACGGTGGAGACCGGCTGCATGGAGGTGATGCCCGGCGCGTGGAAGGGGAGCTACCTGGAGCACCAGGCGGAGGGGGGCACGACCATCCGGCCCGACCTCCTGCCCGACATCCCGGCGCGCCCGGTCCCGGTGCTTCGGGGTGGGGTGATCTTCATGCACCGGCACACCCCCCACAGCTCCACGCCGAACCTGAGTGACCGCGTCCGGTGGAGCATCGACCTGCGCTACCAGCCGACGGGCACCCCGACGGGGCGGCCTTTCCACCCCGAATTCGTCGCGCGCAGCCGGGAGAATCCGGAGAGCGTCCTCACGGACCCGGAGGAGTGGAGCCGCCGGTGGGTCGAAGCCCTGAATGCGGCGAGCGGCGTGAAGGCCCACCGGGTCAAGTAAAGCTCCGGCCTTTTATCCCCCCGTTTTGTACACTGTAGGGGTAGATGGATCATCGGATGCCCCTTCCTCCTCCCTCTCCGTCCTTCCGATGGAGAAGGAGGATCATGGCAGGGGCTGATGAGCGGTATTGCTGTCTTTGCAGAGTAGAGCAGCTCTAAAGACCGCTCTGTCTCTCCGTCTACGGGAGGGAAAAAATGAAGTACGACGAATTCGTGGGGCAGGTGCAGCAACGCGCCCGACTGGGCTCCAGTGGCGAGGCGGTCACGGCCATCCGGTCCACGCTGGAAACGCTGGGCCAGCGGCTCGCAGGAGGCGCGGCGGGCAACCTGGCGGCGCAGCTCCCGCAGGAGATCGGGCGTTACCTGACCGAGAGTCCCGGTGGAACCGGGGAACGGCTGGGACTGGACGACTTCTACATGATGGTCAGCGTCCGTGAAAGCCGGGAATTGCCGGAGGCGGTCTTCCATGCGAAAGCGGTGATGGCGGTGCTGAAGGAAGCGGTGTCCGATGGCGAGTGGGAGAAGATCCGCGCGCAATTTCCGGACGAATACGACCCGCTCTTTGAAGGGGTCGAACCCGGCTGATTCGGATCGCCGTCGACGCAGGCGGATCGAAGCAGCGGGAAGGGGACGCGATTCCGTATGCCACTTGTTAGCTTGCCTCCGGGGGCGGGGGAAGAAGGAATGGAAGGCGCTCCCCGATGAGGATTGCATGGGGCTCCGCTAGGGGGCTTGATCGAGTTCGTCCCAGATGCGCCGCAGGGTATCCCGGCTGTACGCCAGGTAATGCGGGTCCGGGGTGAAGACTTCCAGCGTGATCGTCCCGTTGTATCCGCACGCGTGGAGCGCGCGAACCTGGCGGGCCACGTCCATCGTGCCGGAGCCGAGCGGGAGGTGCAGGTCGGCGGCGCCGCCTTTGTTGTCGTGGAGATGGACGTGCTTCAGCCGCGATCCGTGGGCTCCCAGGATCTCCTCCGTGGTATTTTCGTGGACGAGCAGGTTGGCGTGGCCGATGTCCAGGTGCAGGCCCACCTCCGGGAGACGGTCCAGGATCTCGGCGAGCTGCCACGACGTATTGAAGTCGCCGGGAAGGTTTTCGATCATCAGCCCCACGCCGCACTGCTGCGCGAACGGCAGGAGCTCTTCGAGCGTCTGGAGGTTCCGCTGGATGTAAAAGCTGCGGTCGTGCATGGGAGCGTGGCGGTCCGGATGGACGTTCATCCAGTTCACCCCCACCTCGCCGAACACCTCCAGGCAGCGGCGGAATTCCGTGACGGCCCCCTGCCGGATCTCCTCGATGGCGCTCGCCATCGGAAGGTAATAGGCCGTGTGGCCGACGACCTGAAGGCCGGAAGCATCCAGCGCCCGCCGGATCTCTTTCGGATCGACCCTCCACGATGCGGCGGCGGGAGGCTCCAGCGTCAGGTCGATGAACTCCAACCCCATGGCGGCCATCCAGTCGATCTCTTCGGGGATGGAGCGGTTCGGGTGATTCATCGCGCCGATCAGCATCGGTTTCGCTCCCTTCTTTGACGCAAGGTGAATGTGGTTGACGCAAGGTGACGGCTCTCGCCCTCCGATACGGCTCGCCCTCCGATACGGCTCGCCCTCCGGACTCTCAGGGAGTCCGGTCTTTCAACTCCGGGTCCAGCGATTCCAGCGGGAACCAGGGACGAGAATCCAGCAGGTCTACCCGGTCCAGGCTTTGGGTACGGGCCGGGCCGGAAGGGGGCCGGGGGAGCTGGAGCCGTTCCCAGACGGTGTCCGGCAGCGATGCGGCCTGTTCGGGGCAGAGCCATCCGAACACCTGGAGCGCCCCGCCCAGCAGCGGCGTATCCTTTCCCAATCGCTGGAACAGGTGATCCCAATCCAGCGCGGGGCCGGCGGAGTAGAGGACGTTGAAAACGTCGGTCCAGTCACAGCGGTCGCGCTGCAGCACGTAGAGCTTGGCCCAGATCAGCTCCTCCGGCGGCAGGATTCGGATCGTCTTCCCCCGGAGATTCAGTTCGGGGGCGCAGGAGAACCACCCTTCATCCACATCGACGCGCCGGTTCGCCATCCGCCAGATGATGTCGATGAGCACGTCTTCCCGAAGGGCCCGATAGATCCAGTGGCGCTCGTAAGGCAGGTCCTCGAAGTAATCCCGGAAGCCGAGCGCGTCGAGCATATCGACGAACGGCTCCCGCATGGAGGGGTAAGTGAAGAAGTCGAGATCCTTCGTGTTGCGGAAGAAGCCGGTGTAGCCGGCAAGGGAGAACGCACCCCCGATCATGAACGGCAATTCCCGCCGTTGCGCTTCCTCGATCACCTCCCGGTAGACAGCCCACTCGCTGTCGGGAATCTCATGTTGCCAGTCGGATTGGGTCGGAAAGGGTCTGGATTCTGTCATCAAGCGGCTCGCGGGCAGCGACGGTATCGATGTGAAGGGAAAGGATCTGAAGCGGCAGGATCGCCGGCGGCGCATCCCGGAGCGGATGCCCCTTCGTGAATCGCGGGCCGTCCGAAGAAGAGTCGATCTGCCCCGCTCCGACGGGTGAGGGATCGGATCAGAAGGAGGCGTTCTCCTCGTCCAGCATGGACGTGTTGGCGCTGCGGCCCATATCTCCGGCCTTCACGTCCTCCCATGTCGCATCGTTATCGGTCGTGCTCATGATTCCACTTCTCCTACCGGGCTTCGTTCCGGCAAGCCGGTCCCTTTCGATGAGGAGGGACGCAGAACGGTTACAGAGGGCATCCCTTGCGAGTGCCACAGGGGTATTTCCCCTTCCGGGGCGGAACCAATCCTCTTACCGTTTCCTTCTCCCATTCCCGGGCGCGCGGAAGGGTGGACGGCGGGTCCCCATGCTTTTATCGTCCGAAACGTCTCCCGCTAGAATTTCAATCGATTCGGGGCCGTCCAGGAGGATCTGGGGATTGGCCTGCTGGGGAGACTGGATGTTGATGACCCCGGTCGCGCGCACCCGGAGCCGGGGCTGAATGAGCTTGTTCCGGCCACTTTGAGCCGTGCCGGCGTGGGCTTTCCAGGCATTCTCCAGCTTCTGCCGGATCCGGGCGAAGCGTTCGGGATCGGTGAAGTTCACCAGCGTGTAGTCGAGGCGGGTCCCGTCCGGATCGGTCGTTTGCAGGGCGTAAACGTCGAACCGAAGCTGCGGGCTCTGCGGGAACATGACCAGCGCTCCCACCAGAGTCCGCTTTTTCCCGTGCTGCTCCACG
>JAHWJO010000476.1 GCA_019348365.1 Armatimonadota bacterium
CGTTTGTCTCTGGCTGTTTGACAACCCCGGCGTGGTGCGGATAAGGTCAGCCAGTCTCACCTTCCCCACGATCCGGTATTGCGAGGGGTCCAGGGTGTACTCAAGCACCCCCAGCAGCGAACGTTCCGCAGGCGTATACAGCGGCCCGATTCTTCCGTAGGGCAAGGCCACAGATTTGGAGGTTGGACCCTCCCGAAGAGGTGACGAGGCGGCCTTGGGTTTCTTTAAACCCTTTAGGGCCAAGACGAAACATAAAAATACGATCAGGCAGAAAATAAAAAATTCCATCTCTCTACAATATTCCACATCTTACAGATCCCCATCGCCTATGAAGCTTGACCGCCCCACACCGGGGATTGCAGGAGAGATGTAGGGTTCGGACCAGGGAATGACAGAAAGATATCTCTTAAATTCAAAGTGTGAGACGAAGTCATTCACCCGTAGATTATAGAGATGATGGTGAATGAAAATACGGGTGAGGCGTAGCCTCACCTGTAGCAAGCGGAAGTCCACTCCACTTGATAGAGAGCCGAACGCGATCAACCGTCCTGCGTGATCTGCCGGATCAGTTCGTTCAACACTTCTTCGGCTCGCTCGTGGGGCACCTGGCAGGTTCCCGCCGCGTCGTGGCCGCCGCCGCCGTACTTCAGCATCAGCTCGCCGACGTTCGTGCGGGAGGTCCGCTTCAGGATCGACTTCCCGGTGGCGAAGACCGTGTTCTGGTTGTTCACCCCCCGGAGAATGTGGATGGAGATGTTGCACTCCGGGTTCAGCGCATACACCATGAACCGGTTTCCGGCGTAGATGATTTCCTGATCTTTCAAGTCGAGGACGACCAGGTTCTCGTGGACCCGGGCGCAGCTCCGGACCTGCTCTTTGAACAGCTCCTCGTGCTCGAAGTAGAGGTCGACGCGCTCTTTCACGTCGGGATGGGCCAGGATCTCCTCGATGGGATTCACGGCGCAGAAGTCGATCAGCTCCATCATCAGGTTGTAATTGGAGATGCGGAACTGCCGGAATCGCCCGAGACCCGTCCGGGCATCCATCAGGAAGCTGAGCAGCTCCCACCCTTTCGGGTGAAGCACGTCTTCCAGGGTGAACCGGGCGGAATCCGCCTTATCCACCGCCGAGAGCAGGTCTTCCGGGATGTGGGGCAGACGTTCCTTCCCCCCGAGATAGTTATAGACCACCCGCGCCGCCGAAGGGGCATTCGGATCGATGATGTAGTTGTCCCGCCGGTCCTCCACGCGGAGCGTCTCGCTGGAATGGTGGTCGAACGCGAGGAAGACGCTATCGACGTACGGCAGGTTCGTCGTGATGTCGTTGTCGGTGAGATCGATCAGGCCGTCCTGCACGTCCTTCGGGTGGACGAATTTGATCTCGTCGATCATCCCCATCGACTTCAGCATCATCGCGCAGACCAAGCCGTCCATATCGCTGCGGGTCACCAATCGGTGACATGGTTGGGTCGCGGGAGTTCGTTCGGTTATCCCTGTCGCCCTGAAAGAACTCAGGGGTTCCGGCTCCAGTTGGTACAGTCCCATCTTCAATCCCCTTTAGTTTTGCCAAGCCCGGAGGCCCATCTCGCGATGAACCTCCGGTTATCTCTATTTATTTCTAAAAATTGTACGATGGAAGACCGATTCGTACTTGTACCTCTCTTGTTCTTTTTGGCTCCCCATTCTGAAGACTCCGGGGTTCCGAAGGTCGTCTTGTAGGCGCCCCTCTCCCTCTGGGGCGGTTCGTCAGGCTTTCACGACCACCGCCGCCGCCTGGCTCGCCGCGCCGTTGAGGGAGATCCCCATCAGATAGGGACCCACCTGCCGGCGGCTGAACTTCAGTTTCACGGAGAACCGTCCGTTGCGGGAAACCGAAGGCTGGAACGTGACGTACCGGCCCGTCTCCTTGTTCTGGAAGAAGACCAGCACCGAGCGGGCCGGCTGGGTGACGCGACCGCTAATCTCGACCCGGTCGTCCGCATCGATGCCGGTGGGCACCTGCTGATCCAGCTCCACCCCCGCAAAATACTGGGGCGAGAGGTCGTACTCTCCGGCGGTCGCGCCCAACTCCTGCGCCCCCACCATCAGGCCGCTGGCGTAACGGCCCACGCCCAGGCCCACGCGCTTCCAGTTCGGGTTGAGCAGGTTGGACCGGTGGGCGGCGCTTGCCATCAGCTGCGCCTGAAGATCCTCGATCCCCATGCCCTGGCCGATGTTCTCTCCCACCATCGTATCCGAGCGGACTCCGGCCCGCTGCGCCCGGAGGGTGGGCGTGCTGCCGTCCCATCCGGCGTGGGAGAAGTAGTTCCTGCCGATCATATCGTCGATATGGCTCTGGGCGGCGGCTGTGAGGCGGTCGTCCAGCGCAACGGGCTCCAGTCCAAAAGCGGCGCGGTCCTTATTGATCAGGTCGATCCAGCGGTCGCGGGTTCCCCGTGCATTCAGCGGAGCGCCGGGAGACGGGAAGCCCTGGTAATCGAGAGTGTTCGGCAGGAGGGGCACGCCGGAGCCCACGTAAATCGGCTGGTTGATGCTCGCGATCCCCTGATAGTTGTTGATCTCGACGATGTAGGTCCCTTCGCGATCCGGTCGGAACGAGAAGCGGAAGTTTCGCCCCCGGGCGATACGCGGCCCGAACACACCGTTCTCCAGCGAGCCGGAAGCATCGAGGGTGACCGGCTCCGGGAAGCCCGTCGGGGGGACCACGTAACCGCCGGACCGAAGCCCTTCCGAGGTCAGCACCCGCCCCGCCACCTCAATCGTCTCGCCGACGCGGGCGGTACTGGGCAGTTGCTCCTGGAGGGAGACTTCCGGCTTCGGCGCTCCGTAAACGCCGGGATCAAAGACGTGGACGACCGGGACGATCTCCGTCTCGGAGAGGAAGGCATACTCCTCGTCGCGGGAGGGGCTGGTGGAGATCTCCACCTTCACCGCCTGGTTCGGCGCGAACTTCTCGAACCGGGTGTAATCGTTGCCGAGTCGCCCATCCCGCAGCGGGCGGGAGATGTACTTCTTCAGCCGGAACCCTTCCCGGCCTTCAAACGTTTCCACCTTCCCGTAAACCGTCACCGATTTGCCGTCCTGGGTGAACCGGACGCGGGCGTAGCGGCTTCCCGAGCTCGGCCAGAGGAAGACGGTCTCGTTATCGATCACCGTGGCCTGGAGGGAAGAGGAGCGGGCGGGCCGTCCGGACAGGAAATCGGCGATGCGGGAAGTCAGCGGTCGTCGCGACCCCTCGGAGGATTGGGTATCAGGAATGCGGGGCACTCCCACGGAAGCTACCTTCGGGCGGATCTCCTCCACCGTTTCGGTCTCCGGGGATGCCTTCACGTAGACCAGGCCCAGGTCCCGGATCATCCCGGCCGTGTGGTGCAGGATGACTCGGGCGTCTTCTTCCGTCACCGCGCCATCGAGGTCGGCGTCGGCCAGAGCGACCTGCTGGCGGTCCAGCGAGGCCAGGGCTAAGGAGGCGCTCAGGACGAGATTGGCGTCTTCGGAAGAGATCGCCCCGTCCCGGTCCACATCGCCCCGAAGCACGAGATCCGCATGCGCCGTGCCGCAAAGGGAAGCCAACAGCGGCAGGCAGAGCAGGGCATTTTTTATCAATCGATGATTAGGCTTGTTCGATTTAATAGAATAGAGGGATGTAAACATGACGGAACGCCTCTCCACAGTATCTTTCCGGGAAATCTTCGAGATCGCTTGCGGGCCGGTGAGATCACGGCTCCGGAAGCTTCACGAACAGGTATGCCACGGAAAAGGAGAGGTTTTCGGGGCTTTCACAACACTGTGACAGCCGGGGAAATTGCGTGGCTGGCGAGGGAATTCGGGGGATTTATATGGAAGAAAAGGGGAGAAATTTGCGACGTTTCCGCTCTCACCCCCGGCGTGTGATAGGAAGTAGGGGGTAGCGCCCTCACCCCCCCACTACGCGCTGGCCCTCTCCCAGAATTGGGAGAGGGATAGTCGCGAACGGAGGTGAGCGACGGGGTGAGCAACTGTCTTGGAAGTCAAGAGGGAAGGTGAGGGAG
>JAHWJO010000477.1 GCA_019348365.1 Armatimonadota bacterium
GGCCCATCGCCGTATGAGCCCATTAGTCGCGGGTCTTAAGCCTATGATTAACCCTCACCCCCGGCCCCTCTCCCACTGCTAGGTGTGGGTAGCCGAAGGAGTTACGTTAGGGGGAGGACCTGAATCTATACGGTACGGGATTCTGTACGGTATCGTAAACTGAGTACTTCTCAGTACCGTAATCTGAGTACTTCCCTCCGAGGAAATTCCTGACCTTTACAGTCACCCCTCTCCCAAGCTTGGGAGAGGGGCCGGGGGTGAGGGCCCGACTCCCGCTCCCGGACTGCTCATCATCTCTTCAGGGGGAGCGGTCAGGCTTTCGGGACGGCGCCGGGGCCGTAGAGTCCCGCGCGTTCGAGGCGGCGGAGGGTGCCCAGCGCGGCCTTGCGCCGCTCCAGCGCCTGGCCCACCTTGATCACGAGGAGGTCGTAAGGGTCCACGCCGGGGATGTTCTTCTCGATGTAATCGAACGCGCCCTGCTTCATGCACTCGACGGCGTTGCTCACATTTCCGTACGCCGTCAGCACGATGACTTCAGTGAAGAGATCGCGCTGCACCGACGCCCGGAGCACTTCCACGCCGCTGTTGGCCTGCTCCATCAACATGTCCGTGATGACGAGATCGTACGAATCCTTCGCGTCCCGGATGCGCTGGATGCCCTCCTCCTGGCTGGGGGCGGTCTCGACCTGGTACCCTTCGCGCCGGAGGCGGCGCTGGATCGATTCGCGGGCTTCTTCTTCGTCGTCAATCACAAGGATGCAATAGGCCATGAGGGAGACTCCTGAATAATTAATCCGGTGGAACGAATAGGGAAATGAGCGCCACGAATCCTGCTTGGAATCGGCAGGGGAGGATTGCCGGAACGTGCTCTGTTCTCTTCTCTGCGCCTTGGCAGAGTCCTTGTAAATTCACGATAAGGGTTGATTAAGACGGGCTTCTCTTTTTCAGGGTCTGATCCCGGAATTCCTTCGCCTGGCCGAGCATTTCCATGAGCTGCCCGGCATCTCCGTCTTCCACCGCCCGCTCCAGCGCCGACAGCGCTTCCCGGTACTCCTTCAGGACGCGCAGGAGGCTCTCGCGGTTGGAAAGGCAGATGTCGCGCCACATCTCCGGCGACCCCGACGCGACCCGCGTCGTATCCCGGAATCCCCCGGCAGCCAGCCGGGGCGCCGCCGGCGTTTGGCGGGAAACGGATCGGAGGGTGTTCACCAGCGCCACCGCCGCGAGATGGGGGACGTGGCTGGAAGCCGCGACGGCAAGATCGTGCTCCTCCGGGGAGAGGACCAGCACCCAAGACCCCACCGCTTCGGTCAGCTGCCGGACCTTTGACAGCGCCTCATCCGGGGTTCGGTGCGTGGGAGTCAGGCACCAGGGCGCGCCTATGTAGAGATCGGGCCGGGCAGCGCGGGGGCCGGACTCTTCCGAGCCGGTCATAGGATGCCCCCCGACGAAGACCGCCCCCGATCCCTCCAGAATGGATTCGCAGGTTTCCACCGCCTGCGCCTTCGCGCTGCCGAGGTCGGTGACGATGCAGCCGGGGGAGAGCGAGGGGAGGGCGGCGCGCAGCAGGGGTTCGTAGGCGAGCAGGGGGGCGCCGAGCACCACGAGGTCCGCGCCTTCGACCGCCGCATCCACCCGATCCACAACCGCATCCGCGATCCCCCGGTCGAGGGCGGCCCGGCGGGTTTCGGGCGTGCGGGCGTAGCCGATCACCCGCCCCGCCAGCCCGCGCTCCTTCAGCGCAAGGCCGAGCGAGCCTCCCATCAGCCCCAGGCCGAGCAGCGCAACGGTTGAAAACACGGGGATCAGGGGTCGGGGATCAGGGGTCAGGGAGGTCTCCGGCGCCACAGAATTGCTATCGCTCACCCGAAGCCTCCCCCGATCCCTGATCCCTGATCCCCGACCCCTGTCGTTTACAGGTGTTTCCCGACGGCCTTCGCGATGGGCTCGATCTCCTGCATCAGGCGGGTGAAATCACTGATGGTGAGGGACTGGCCTCCGTCTTTCAGCGCACGCCACGGCTCTGGATGCACCTCGATCATCAGCGAGTCGGCCCCTGCGGCGACGGCGGCCTTGGCGATGGGCGGGACGAACTGCCACATCCCCGTGCCGTGCGCGGGGTCCGCCACGATGGGGAGGTGAGTGAGGGCCTGGGTCGCCGGGATGGCGTTGATATCGAACGTGTTGCGGGTGGCCGTCTCGAAGGTCCGGATGCCCCGCTCGCAGAGGACGATGTCGAAGTTCCCCTCGCTGGCGATGTACTCCGCCGCCTGGAGCCACTCCTCGATCTTCGCCGCCTGGCCGCGCTTGAGCATACACGGCTTCTTGCTGCGGCCCACCTCGCGGAGGAGCTGGAAGTTGCTCATGTTCCGCATGCCGATCTGGAGCATGTCGGCATACTCGCAGACCTCGTCCATGTGGCGCGGGTCGAGGACCTCGGTGATGATCGGGAGGCCGGTCTCCTCGCGGGCTTTGGCGAGGATCTTCAGCCCCTCCACGCCATGGCCGTGGAAGCTGTAGGGGGAGGTGCTCGGCTTGTACGCCCCGCCGCGCAGGATGTGCGCGCCCGCCTTCTTCACGGCGTGGGCGGCCTTCATCAACTGCTCTTCGGTCTCGACGGTGCAGGGACCCGCCATCACCACGAGCTGGTCGCCGCCGATCTCCACGTCGCGGACCTTGATGATGGACTTATCGGGGTGGCCCTCGCGGCTCACGAGCTTATACGGCTTGAGGATCGCCATGACGCGCTCAACGCCGGGGATCGCCTCCAATTGAGAGGCGACCTGGGGCTTATCGGCATCCGGCGCGCCGATGGCGCAGATGATGGTCTTCTCTACGCCGCGCACCTCGTTGATGCCGTACTGGCGCTCGTTGAGGATCTGGCGGACTTCTTCTACATGCGATTCGCTCGCATCGTTTTTCAGGATGATGATCATCTCAGGGATTCCTTCTAATGAGAAAATGAAAGGGTATGACGGAAGGGGAAGTGTGCGTCGGACGCTTCCCTGAGGCCGATTTTCCGGTCGGCTCTGGACGAACGCGGCGATCAGCTGGCTTTCGCTAACGGCTCCTCATAAGGAGGGATCTCGCGGATCGCTTTGTCCAGAGCCTCGATAAACCGCTCGTTCTGCTCCGGGGTTCCGATCGTCACTCGAATAAAGGTCGGGTCGCCAAAGATCCAGTCGCCGACGCGTACGATCACGCCCCGGCACAGAAGCTCCTCTCCCAACCGCCGCGCATCCCGCGCGGTGTCTATGTAAATAAAATTAGCCTGCGTGGGGACGGCGCGCATCCCGCGCCGCTCCAGCTCTCGCGTGAGGGTGTCCCGCCCCTGCCGGTTGACTTCGCGGCTGCGTGTCACCTGTTCGGGGTCGGCGAGGCTGGCCTGCGCGGCCACCTGCGCCAGCGAATTGACGTTGAACGGGGGCCGCACCTGATGGAGCGCCTGAACGATGTCGGGCCGGGCCATGCCGTACCCCACGCGGAGGCCCGCCAGCGCGTAAATCTTGGAGAAGGTGCGGAGGACGATGAGGCGGCGGCCCTCCCGCACGTAATCGAGGCTCTGCGGGTAATCCGGCGCGTCCACGTACTCGTAGTAGGCTTCGTCCAGCACGAGGAGGCAGGAGTCGGGGAGGCGGTCCATCACCCGCTCGATCTCCGCGCGGGTCACGTAGGTCCCCGTCGGGTTGTTCGGGTTGCAGACGAAGAAGAGCCGAGTGCGGGCATCGACCCGCTCCAGCATCGCGTCGAGGTCGTGGGTGTAATCCGTCAGGGGAACCTTGCGCGGCTCGGCGTCGCAGACGAGGGTGTCCGTCTCGTACATGACGAAGCTGGGGTGCGCCATGACAGTGTTGTCGCCGGGGGAGAGGTCCGACAGAGCCGCGCCGTGGCGGATCTCGTCCGAGCCGTTGGCGTGGCTCTGGTGCTCTTCGGGGAGACGCAGGGGCGCCGCGAGGTCCCGCGTGTGGTAGTGGCTGCGGTCGTCGGGGTTGTGTCATCCAGCAGCACAGATGGCCTCCCTGA